>QIHH01000164.1 GCA_003230195.1 Gammaproteobacteria bacterium | reverse complement strand
ATTTTCTGCAGCCAACCACTGAAAATCTGGTCTGCCAAAAATGCACCGCACAGTGCGCCCAGCATAATCCCAGCACTCAAGCGAACAACAATCGCCCACTGCACCGCGCCATGCTGATGATGGGTACGGATAGATGAGAACGAGGTCACCACAATCGTCGCCAGTGATGTCCCCAGCGCTAGGTGCATAATGACACTCGGGTCAAAACCCTGTATTTTAAAAAGCACTACCAGCGCTGGCACAATAATTAGACCACCACCAATACCTAGCATTCCAGCCAATGTTCCCGCCAATGCACCCAGCAGTAAATAATAGAACAGCACCTCGATCATCGTTTACCCGAACCCCTCATTTGAGTGCTAAAATTCCAAGGCTCAGTATAACGCCTTTAAAAAAAGGTATGATTAACGCGCTAACGTTAATTTTTGAGGTCAATGGAAAGATGGGAGAGAGTCAGATGTATCCAAAGGTTGCAGCCACACATAATAAGATTATCGCTATTCTGGGAGGAACCGGCTTTGTCGGACAGCATTTAGTACGCACACTGGTGGAAGCGGGTTATCAGGTACGCGTATTGGCGCGACACCGCGAGCGTTGCCGTGAACTACTGGTGTTGCCTCGCGTCAGCGTCATCGACACCAATATCATGACTCTCTCAAACTTGCACAAACACCTCGCAGGTTGCAGCGCAGTAATCAACCTAGTTGCCGTCTTGAATGAAAGTAAAAAAGGGACCTTTCAGCGCCTGCATGTTGACTTGCCACGGATGATCATTGACGCCTGTGTCGCCAATAAAATTGATCGTCTGGTTCACATGAGCGCACTCAACGCCTACGCAGGTAAGGCTACGAGCCGCTACCTCACCAGCAAGGGCGAGGGGGAAGACACCATTCACACCGGTACAGATGAAGGGATCAACATCACCATCCTGCGTCCCTCCGTGATCTTTGGCCCGGGCGATAGTCTATTTAACCGCTTCGCATCACTGCTTAAATTTGTCACACACCTGCCACTAGCATGCCCAAACGCACGCTTTGCGCCAGTCTATGTGAATGACGTAGTCGATGTCATCGTCAAGTCACTCAACGAAAAGGCGACCTTCGGCCAGCGCTATGACCTGTGCGGCCCTCGTGTCTATACCCTGCAACAGCTGGTCGAATTCACGATTAAGACACTGGGCATTAATCGCAAGGTGATCCCGCTTGGCAATGGCACATCTAAATTAATGGCGCGCCTCTTAAGCTTCGCACCGGGCAAACCACTCACCTACGACAACTACCTCTCTATGCAGATCGATAGCGTTAGCAAAGAGAAATTTCCCGCCATTTTTAACATCACACCACAACCAATGGAAGCGCTCGTACCACGCTACCTGCTGAACCAGAATCAGCGCGGCCAGTTTGACCGTTTCCGGTTTCATGCTGGACGTGACGATTAATCCAGACGGCTAAGGCACCACAGCAGATGGAAATCTACATGGTCGGTGGTGCCGTGCGCGACAAACTACTGGGGCTGCCCATCAAAGACCGCGACTGGGTGGTGGTGGGTGCAACCCCAGAAGAGATGCTCGCACAGGGATATACCCAGGTCGGGCAAGATTTCCCCGTCTTTCTGCATCCAGAGACAAAAGAAGAGTACGCCCTCGCACGTACTGAACGAAAAACGGCGACGGGCTACACCGGATTTGAAGTACATGCCTCACCGTATGTCACCTTGGAAGAAGACCTTAAACGTCGCGATCTCACCATCAATGCGATGGCACTCACCCTCGATGGTAACCTGGTCGACCCACTCAACGGCGTACGTGATCTGCAACAACAACTACTCCGGCATGTCTCGCCTGCCTTTATTGAAGACCCCGTACGGGTACTACGCGTCGCGCGCTTTGCCACACGCCTGGTACCGCTAGGATTTAAAATCGCGGGTGAGACACAAACACTCTTAAAAGAGATCGTCGCGGCAGATGAGGTGGACGCACTAGTGCCTGAACGCATCTGGGCCGAAATTGAGCGTGCGCTCAACGAGCCGCACCCCTCAATCTTCTTCACCACGCTGCGTGAATGCGGCGCGCTCGCACGCATCCTGCCTGAAGTTGACGCACTCTTCGGCGTACCGCAGCCAGAACATTACCACCCAGAAGTCGATACCGGCATTCACACCATGATGGTGCTTGATAGCGCAGCCACACTCACCACCGATCCAGAAGTTCGCTTTGCCGCACTCTGTCACGACCTAGGTAAAGGCAATACGCCACGTGACAAATGGCCCAGTCACCACGGCCACGAGGAACGCGGCGTAAAATTAACACAAACACTCTGCAAACGAATGCGCATTCCAAAACGCTTCCAAGCACTTGCAATATTGGTCGCACGTTATCACACACATTGCCACCGTACAGCAGAACTACGTTCGACCACATTATTAAAGACATTAGAATCACTCGATGCCTTTCGTCGCCCCGCACGCCTTGAACAGTTCCTCACTGCCTGTAAAGCAGATGCACGTGGGCGCACGGGTTATGAAACCTGCGATTATCCACAGGCAACACTTTTCTCACTCGCCTATCGCGTCGCAAATGCAGTTGATATTCGCGCCATCGTTGAACAAGGCCATAACGGCAAAGCACTTGCCGACAAGATTCATGCTGCCCGCGCTCGTGCAATAAAGATCGCCATTCAATAGCCACTACATGTGCATCATTAAACTTTATCAATTCGGGTGCGATATAGGTATAATCGCTCGCAAGCGGCTCACGGCCACACTGGGTCAACGAATATAATATCCGCCGCACCGTAAGAGAACAAGATGTCGCATAATTCCGGGAATAATCAAATTATCATTGAAGGCGTCTGCAACGACGGCAAAAAGTTCCGTCCGTCAGACTGGGTTGAGCGAATTTCATCCGCGCTAGCCAGCTTCGGCCCAGATCATAAACTACGCTACTCAGAACATGTGCAACCCTGCATCATCAACGGCGCACGTTGCCTGATCGTTGCTAGAGGCCTCAGCCTTAACGACCCGGAAGCATTCAGCTTCATTCTACAGTTCGCACGCAAAAATCAGCTACGCATTCAGGAAAAGCATCTGATTAAAGAGTGGGGATACGATTTCCCAGACGATGAGGATAACAACGAATTAATCGCAAATGGCTAAGGGGGCACCATTACCTGAGTCAGCGTGGAAAAGAGCAAGAACCTCACCATGAACAGTGATTCTTAACACCCCCCAGGCCATTATTGCCAAATCCAGCCCAAACCGACCGTTAAAGCAAATAACAGACCAATATTTGCAACCAATTGAATTTCATCAGCATCTGCTAAAAATAGCTACCCGACCCCCAATTTGGCCGCTGCAAACCCTTGACTATGAGCACAGCCACATGACAAGCTGATCTTTCAGCGTGCGAACTTGCGCAAGGAAAAAGCTGAAAAAAGACGTTTTAAACCAAACATATGGAGACCCATAATATGTACGGAGAACGGCACCAACTAACCCATGAATTCCCAGAATTGCAACACACCATCCATCAACTTAAAATCCAAGACGGCGATTTTGCATCTCGTTTAAAAGAGTATGAGCACACAGACAAAACCATTCACGTACTTGAAAAGCAGAAACAACCGACCACAGATGCTCGCATGCTTGACCTCAAGGTGAAACGCCTAAACCTTAAAGACCAACTGTATAGCGAATTAAGACAGTACCACTCATAATCGCTCAAACCATTTGATAATGGTAAACTGTAGACTCAATTTTAACGAACACCTCATCACTAACGCGATATTGAAGCATTAGTGATGAGGCTCACTCCATACCGAGCCACTTCTTAGCCGCCAACAGCTCGTTATCAAGCGCATTGAGACGCTCTGGCGTACCAATGTCAAGCCACTCTCCACTATAGTGCTCACCACTGACAGTGCCCTTCATCATTGCCGACCTCAAGAGTGGTGCTAAAGAACTTCGGCCTTCTCGCAGCGATTCAAACAATTCAGCACGATAAACCCCTATCCCACTAAAGGTAAGCTTCGGCTCACCATCACACTGCACTTTCCCCCGCTGCAATGAAAAATCCCCTTTGGGATGAAATAGTGGATTATCAATCAGCACTAGATGCACCAAGCCCACTGGTATTTTAGGTAATGATGCAAATGGAAAATCGCTCCACACGTCGCCATTCACCACTAAAAATGGCATATCACCCAATAACGGTAGCGCACGTTTAATACCACCAGCGGTTTCAAGACCCACATCACCTTCAGCAGAATAACGAATTTGTGCACCGTATTGACGCCCATCTCCGAGTACTTGCTCTAGCTGCTCACCCAGCCATGCATGATTAATCACGATATCAGTAATACCAGCCGCCACAAGCGAACGAAGCTGATAGGCGATAAGATAATCCCCGCCAACTTTTAACAATGGCTTGGGGGTTACGTCTGTCAACGGGCGCATACGCTCACCACGCCCAGCCGCTAAAACCATCGCTTTCATCTATTTTATACAGGTAACCAAATTAAAAAAGAGAGCGTCAATAAAAAAGAAAATATTCTCTTTTAAGCGTATCGACACAGGTTTCAGTAGTGAACTCAAACAGAATCTCACCGTCGAATTTGATAACCCTCATTCTGATCATCGCGACGAAAGAGATTATGATCAGCCAAATATTCTTGATAGCCACCACCATCCCAGTAAGTGTACACCCCGCCACTGCCACTCTGATCAGGGCCATCAGTGTACGTATATTGCCCACCACTTACCGTTTGATTAACCTGAGACTTATCACTAAAGAAGGTCGGAATGGCATTGTTATCATAATCACCCGTCACACCATAATTATCTTTCAATAATTCAAACTTGTTTGAAACAACCCCCGGAGTATCTATCGTGCCATAATCAATCATCCTCATATCGATCTGAAAATCCATCCTCACATCAGCATTGACAACCAACTGGGTAATCAATGGTTTGAATAAAAGAGTGTCTTTCAAAAACCACTGAGTCATCTCTTCATCCCTAACCATATTTTTCATCACCACCCGGTTAGGATTACCTGAGCCACTTCCGTTAGCTGAACCTCCAAAACTATTACTGGCTGATCTTGGAAACGGATCATAGTTAGTACTCGCCTGGTAGCAGCAACCACTGGCCTCAATATAAACTTCCTGAACAAAATCGCTATTTGGGTCACCAACAATGCTGTGATAGTAACGAACGCCATTGACAAAAACCACCTCCTGAAGAAATGGAGTTGGGTCAAAATAAGCCCCCCTATTACCGCCCACAGCACAACGAGAATCGCTACTAGCACGATTACAATCGATAGTAAGATCCTGTATTTCAGCTTCATTAACAAAGCCAAACTGAAAACCAGCATTGACAACACCAGACTGCAAATTAGTCTGCGCCTGCACCCCCCAAGGGATGCTCATACACCAGACTCCAGCTAAAACTGAAAACATGCCTCTAAAGGCTTTATTTAACATTACACCCATCCTTACACACTTCAAACAATCATTGATTTTTCATTATTCTGCCAGCGATTCTAAACACAAGACATACATATCTGTCAATCTAAAACAATGCTGTAAATTAGATAAAACTTAATGTTATCAATGAATTATCAATTCTAAAGGGGTTCGCGTCAAAAAATAACATTTATTTTCAAATGAATCGCACATGTAACACTCTGTTATTAATGCGATTTTACAAAGGGAATTTAATCGGAAAGCCTTGTAGGTCAATCACCACACCGACCAATCAAAGCTATTCTAATGTTTGAGCGCGCTCAAATAATGTACTCACTGCACTCCGGGGAGAGCATCCTTCGTACAAGACGCGATACACCTGCTCTGCAATTGGCATCTCGACGCCACACTGGCGTGCCAACAACAGCACCTCCCTAGTCGTCTGCACACCTTCAACCGCCTGACCAATCGATTGCAATGCCTGCTCTAACGTATCACCCTGAGCAAGCGCAAGCCCCATACGCCGATTACGTGACTGATTGTCAGTACAGGTCAGCACCAGATCACCGAGGCCAGCCAAACCAGTAAAGGTATCTGCCTGCCCACCTAACTCAACTCCCAGACGAGTAATTTCAGCTAAGCCTCGCGTGATTAATGCCGCGCGTGCATTCGCGCCAAACCCAAGCCCATCAGAAATGCCAGCTGCGATTGCCAGTACGTTTTTAACCGCCCCGCCCACCTCAACACCCACCACATCATTGGAGCGATAGGCACGAAGGTAATCATTGCTTAGCACATCAGAAAGATCTTGAGAAAATTGAGGATCGCCCGAAGCAATCGTTAACGCCGTCGGCAAACCAACCGCGACCTCATGCGCAAAACTAGGCCCCGACACAACCGCAAACGGAACCTTATCACCACAGATTTCTGCGGCCACCTGATGCAACAACTTACCACTCCCAGGATCAAACCCTTTTGTCGCCCATGAGAGCCTTGCATCAACCCCCATCATAGGCCAGCACAACTCCAGCACTGTGCGGAAAGCGTCACTTGGTACAACGACCATAATATCGCCACACATCTCCAGAGTCTGCCTTAGATCAGCATTAACACTCAGACGATCAGAGAACTGTATATCAGGAAGAAAACCGACATTGCAACGCTGCTCTCGCATCAGCGCAACTTGAGCAACATCATGACTCCATAAAACCACATCACGCCCATTACGAGCAATCAGTATCGCTAGCGCGCTCCCCCACGAACCAGCACCTAGCAACGCTATTGGTAACTGAGAATGAGGCACCTTCTCTACATCCAACATCGAATCTCCTCATGCCTTAAATCAATGCGACACTGACTCCTCTCCAGCACCTTCCTGTTGCTTGCGCTGTTGCTGTGCATATTCAGCAAATAAGGCATCGAAGTTAACTGGAGATAACAGCAACTGTGGAAAACCACCACGCGTCACCAGATCAGAAATTGCCTCGCGAGCAAATGGAAATAGAATATTGGGGCAGACACTGCCAACAATAGCGGGTAATTCTTTTGGATCATAACCAGCTATATTAAATATTCCACACTGCTGAACTTCAACGAGATAAGCCGTCTTATCACCAATTTTTGCAGTCACCGTCACTGAAAGCATTACCTCGTGAACCCCTTCTCCTAGTACAACAGCCTTGTTGCCAAGTTGCATATTAGTTTCAGGCTCCCATTTTTCCTGAAAAATTAGCGGGGTATTTGGCGTTTCAAAAGAAATATCTCGCATATAAACTTTCTGTATCGAAAACTGCTTTCCACCTGTGGCAGCTGCCTGCTCTTTTTTTTCATCTACTTCTGACATTATTCACCACCGATTAACAATAATTAGCTTTCACTCAACAGAAAGTAAGCAAGACAAGCGCCCGTATCAAGATAAACTACAATTACGGCTCAACACTCAATGGAAAATTGGCGCTTTTCCACGTCAATAAACCACCCGATAGTTTATAAACCGATGCAAAACCCTGCTTCTGCAAAATAGCACCGGCACGTGCAGACTGCTGACCTGCCTCGCAATAAACCACTAACGGACTCTCTTTCAAACTGTCCAATTCATGCAAACGTTCTTCCAGCAGACCAAAAGGGATATGCTTCGCATTAAGAATATGCCCTTTCTCAAAATCGCTATTATCACGTACATCCAGGACAATTGCATCATCACGGTTAATCAGCTGTACAAGCTCATTAGGCTTAATCTCTTTAAAACCCAATAACCTGGGACGAATCATATTCACCCCCAACAGCGTTAGCACAATGACCAGCGCCAAAAATAAAAGCCAATTATTTACAATAAACTCAAAAAACTGCTGCATATTATCACCACTCAACAATGTGCCACAGCGCAAATATATATCGCCAGCACACAGTATAGATATCAAGAACATAAGGACAAACTAAAAGCACGCAGTCTAGCCCATCTGCTGTAGGATTTCAGCGGGAAAAGCAATCAGACGATTAAATATCAAGTATGAGCTACATACCAAGAGAGACTTTTACACGGTTGTTCTTTTCCCCCATGGATGCGTTAAAAGCATACTCAATCGGTCATTTATAGCGATAAACCCTCATTTCATGCACTTTCTTCCTTGCCAGAGACCTTCCTGCCCAGCCTGAGCTAAGGGTTTTCAAATACTATCTCTCAATCCATCCAGCAAACCAAACAGGACACGACCAGTTAGTCGTTACAGATCACCTCTCGCATCAGGCCAAATAGTGCAATCATGCGACTATCGCAAAGTTGATATAATACTCGATTCCCCTCTTTTCTTGCCTTAATAACCCCCTTACCTTTCATAATAGAAAGATGCTGTGAAATATTGCTTTGCGAAGCACCTGTTGCTGCAACAATTTCTTGCACAGCAACCTCTCCATTTCCATCCAGTACACAAAGAACCTTCAACCTGAGCGGATGCGACAAAGCCTTGAACACCATTGATGTCTGTTCAAAGTACTGGTCATCGACCCTCCCAACTTCTTTTACCCTCCCCATGGCGATTCGACCCTTAAGCAGTTATAATTTATTATTAATTAATTCGAAAAATTCATTGAAGGAATTATCATTCCTTCAACAAATTCAGCTTAACTATTGAGAACATCAAAAAAGCCCTCACTTTAATGACTGAATTCGCAACACTCAAAGAAAAACCTCAACGGGCGACATAATAGAAACCCCTAAAGCCAATAAAGCCAATAAAGCACAGCTAGCCCGCTATCAACTTAAATATTATAACGAATAACCAAACCTCATAGATATAGGGTTTTCCCTACAAAACAAACCAACAAGGACTTCGCCTTAAAGATGAATTCCCCTAAAAAATCAACAAATTACAAGCCAATCACACTAATCATCCTTGATGGCTGGGGTGTAAGCGAAAAAACCAATAATAATGCAATCTACCACGCAAAAAAACCTAACTGGGACAGGCTATGGGGGGAAAATCCGCATACGTTAATTCACAGCTCAGGGTGTGAAGTTGGTCTTCCAGCCAATCAAATGGGCAATTCAGAAGTTGGCCACCTTAATCTCGGTGCTGGACGCGTGGTTAATCAGGAATTAACCCGCATTGATAAAGCAATAAAAGATGGCAGTTTTTTCGAAAACAGAGCTCTCGTTAACGCTATTGACCAAGCAACCACAAACAATAAAGCAGTGCATATAATGGGATTGCTTTCTACCGGCGGCGTCCACAGTCACAAGTCACAGATTAAGGCCGCTCTTACACTCGCCATACAGAGAGGCGCGAAGAAGCTCTACCTACATGCCTTTCTTGATGGGCGCGACACACCCCCAAAAAGCGCCTTGCCCTGGCTGACTGAAATAGATGCGCTTTTTGCCGAACACAAACACCCTGGACGAATTGCCAGTATCATCGGCCGTTTTTTTGCGCTCGATCGTGACAATCGCTGGGAGCGCATTCAAACAGCCTACGAATTGATGACCCAGGGCAAGTCTGCCTTTCAAACCGCCAGCGCAGCTGAAGGGTTAGATGCAGCCTATCAACGCAATGAAACAGATGAATTTGTGCAAGCCACCAGCATCACCCCAGCTGGGGAGGATGCGGTTTGTGTCGAGCCTGATGATACGATGATCTTCATGAATTTTCGCGCAGACCGGGCACGCCAAATTTCCCAAGCCTTTGCCGAACCAGAATTCACCGGTTTTACCATCAAAGAGCGGCCAAAACTCGGTGTTTACATTAGCCTTACCGAGTACAAAAAGAGCCTAGAAACCAATATCGCATTCCCTGCCACTCGTATGAAAAATGTTTTTGGTGAATATATTTCAAATCAGGGGCTGCAACAATTACGTATTTCAGAAACCGAAAAATATGCCCACGTCACCTTCTTTTTTAATGGTGGCGAAGAACGCGCCTTCAAGGGAGAAGAGCGCATTCTCATCGAATCGCCAAAAGTAAAAACATATGACCTGCAACCGGAAATGAGCGCCGCAGAATTAACCGACAAACTGGTTGAGGCCATCACCAGCAAAAAATTCGACACCATTATCTGTAACTACGCCAACCCCGATATGGTTGGCCACACCGGCAACCTCAATGCCTGCATTAAGGCAATCGAAACCATCGACTCCTGCCTCGCGCGCGTTCACGAAGCAATTACCACCGCTGGTGGCGAACTGCTAATCACTGCTGATCACGGCAACGCAGAAAAAATGCGCGATGATAAAACAGGACAGGCTCATACCGCACATACCGCCAATCCAGTGCCACTCCTCTATATCGGTCGTGATGCGAAAATCTCAGAAGGTGGTAGTCTCTCAGACATCGCCCCTACCATGCTCTATTTAATGGGACTAGCGCAACCCGCTGAAATGACCGGCCGTTCACTGCTTAAGTTAAAGTAGCAAGTGTAGTATCCTGATACTTCGTCTCTTTCCGGGCATGAGATCACAACCAACAAGTATTCCCCTAAGCATTACGAGCATCATGCTCGTAACATTTTTGCTGTTAACTGTCAGTCCCTTTCTGCTTGCCAATGACAATGAACAATCTAAAGAAACAAAGCTGCTACATTTAAAAAAGCAGATCCGTGACGTTCGTGCAACACTCACAAAATCTACCAGTCAAAAGAATCAACTACAACGAAAACTGCAAAAAAGTGAAACGGCCATCGGTAACATCAGCCGGTCCCTAGCAAAACTCGCCAAACAACTAAAACAACAAAAACGTGGCCTGCACAATCGCCAACAAGAGAAAAAACAAAAATCACGTGAATTAGCACAGCAACAACAACTGTTGGCACAACAGATCCGTGCGAGCTACGCGATGGGCAACCAAGGCTACGCTAAATTATTCCTCAACCAGGAAGACCCTGCCGCGATTGGCCGTACCCTCATTTATTACGACTACCTGAACCAGTCTCGCACGTACAATATCAAGGCGATCGATCAACGCATCGCAACGCTCTCGCGTATCGAAACCGATATTCAACACAAGCAGCAGAAAATTACCGCGGCTCAACAACAGCGCAAAAAAGAGAAAGGTGCGCTAGAGAAACAACAGCGCTCACGAAAGGCGATCCTTTCCAACATACAGAAAGACATCAAGCATCAATCACAACGGCTGGTTCAGCTCGAACAGGTCCGTAAAGATCTCCAGCAATTATTAAAATCGTTAAGTGAGGCACTGGCAGATATTCCACCCGATGTCGGCAATATCAAACAGTTCAGCCAGCTCAAAGGTAGACTCCTGCACCCAACCAAAGGCAAGGTTAACAATCGCTTTGGCAAACGACGTAAAGATGGTGGCGGGACCAAATGGCAAGGGATCACTATCAAGGCAAAAACAGGTACCCGAGTCAATGCCGTTCATCACGGCAGAGTTGCCTTCTCCGACTGGCTGCGTGGCTTTGGCTTACTGGTTATCCTCGACCATGGTGATGGCTACATGAGCCTTTATGGGCACAATGAAAGCCTATATAAAACTGTCGGCGAATGGGTAGATCGTGGCGAGATCATTGCTACCGTTGGCGAGAGTGGCGGCCAAAGTAACA
>QIHH01000021.1 GCA_003230195.1 Gammaproteobacteria bacterium | reverse complement strand
GCGGATCAGGTGGCAAAAGAGGTGCGCAGACTCGCGCGCGCTATTCAAAATATTAAAGTATTGACCCTCTGTGGTGGCGTGCCATTTAAGGTACAAACAGGATCAATGGAGCGCGGTGCTCATATTATTGTTGGCACCCCGGGACGCGTTGAAGAGCATGTGCGACGGGGCACGCTCAAGCTCGGTGGTTTGAATACATTGGTGCTGGATGAGGCTGATCGAATGCTGGATATGGGTTTCCAGCCCTCATTGGATGCGATCATTGATTGCGCCCCAGAGCAGCGCCAAACCTTATTGTTTAGCGCGACCTACCCTGATGAAATTAAATCTATTGCTAAGCGTATTATGAAAAAGCCGCTGGTGGTACAGGTGGATGCAACGCATGGCAGTGATAGTATTCGTCAGCATTTGTTTAAGGTGGATACTGGCGGAAAGGCACGCTTTAAGGCGTTGAGATTGCTATTACAGCAATATCGTCCCGCTTCTACGCTGGTATTTTGCAATACTAAAAAAGAGACGCTAGCAGTTGCTGAGTCGCTTGATGAATTGGGGTTTAGTGCGTTGGCGTTAAATGGTGATCTGGAGCAGAAAGATCGCGACCGTATCCTGGTGCGTTTTTCTAATAAAAGTATTTCGATCCTGGTGGCGACAGATGTGGCCGCGCGAGGGCTGGATATTGATGCGCTGGATGCGGTGATTAACTACAATGTTGCGAATGATGTAGAGGTACATATCCATCGTGTGGGGCGCACCGGGCGTGCGGGGAGTTCGGGTCTAGCTTGTACTTTATTCAGCGAAAATGAGCAGTATAAGATTGAGCGGCTTGAAGCCTATTTAAAACATTCAATTGATATAGAAGCGCTGCCTTCATTGAGCCTATTGGATAAGCCTACCTATAAACCAGCGATGGCTACATTGCAGATTGGTGGCGGTAAAAAACAGAAAATAAGGGCGGGCGATATTTTGGGTGCGCTGACCGGTGACGATGGGATTGATGGTAAACAGGTTGGTAAAATTCAAATTTTTGAACAATGGTCATATGTGGCGGTTAATCGAAACGTTGCAAATCATGCATTAAATAAATTATCGGCAGGCAAAGTAAAAGGGCGCTCTTTCCGTGTTTTTCTGATGTGAGCATAGGGGGTTGAAGGGAGGAGCTTCAGTGCAAAAAAACTATGTTGCGAGGGGGAGGAGGGTAGCTGGAAAAAAGAACCCGTGTCTGCTTGGGGAAGTACATGCAGGGCACGGGTTAATATTGCTTTGACGACATTGTGAAGGATAAAACGGGGAGGGGGATGTTTTTATCCTTCAAGATCTATTATCTACATTGGTAGATAAAAATCTGTGAGCGGTATCGCAATCTGAAGTGTAACTATTCAGCACAGTAAAAAATAAGCGTGTAGCGATTCAGGTCAATGCAGAAAATGTGAGTTTGTATGGATAAATGATCATTTTTTAACGCGGAAGTGGCGAGCTTCAGGGATGAGCTGAATAGTTACTCTGAAATTTGAGTGGCCGTTGCGTACAGCATTTGGGCTGTACGCAATGCAGATGATAATTATCCGTTTGAGGCGAGTGTGTTGGCAATGCCAATGTAGTTGGCTGGAGTCATTTTAAGCAAGCGTTTCTTTTCAGCCTCGGGTATTTCTAGGGTGTTGATGAAGTCTTGAAATACCTGCTGGGTAATTGCTTGTCCGCGGGTTAACTCTTTAAGTTTCTCATAAGGCTTTTCAATGCCGTAACGGCGCATCACGGTCTGGATTGGTTCTGCTAACACTTCCCATGCATTGTCGAGGTCTTGCAACATGCGTGTAGGATTGCCTTCAAGTTTTGAGATCCCTTTAAGGCAGGAGCGATAAGCGATCAGGCTGTAGCCGAGACCAACGCCAAGATTACGGAGTACCGTTGAATCGGTCAGGTCTCGCTGCCAGCGCGATATCGGTAGTTTGCTGCCAAGGTGCTGGAAAATCGTATTTGCCAGTCCCAGATTTCCTTCTGCATTTTCAAAATCGATAGGGTTCACTTTATGCGGCATGGTGGATGAGCCAACTTCACCTTCAACGGTGCGCTGTTTGAAATAGCCCAGAGAGATATAGCCCCAGACATCACGAGAATAATCAATCAAGATGGTGTTGAAGTGTGACAGTGAATCGAAATACTGTGCAATAAAATCATGCGGCTCGATCTGTGTGGTGTAAGCGTTCCACTCAAGGCCAAGGCTCGTCACAAAGCGTTGTGAAAAGCTGTGCCAGTCAATCTCTGGGTAAGCGGCATAGTGCGCGTTGTAGTTGCCGGTAGCGCCGTTTATTTTTCCAAGTATGGGCGCAAGGATAAATTGGTCGCGCTGGCGCTCTAGGCGTCGTGCTACGTTGGCCATTTCTTTACCCATGGTGGTCGGCGACGCTGTTTGGCCGTGGGTGCGCGCCAACATGGGTTGTGCAGCGTATTGATGAGCTAGCAGGGCGACGGTGCCGATCAGGTCGTCCATTACGGGCGCGATGACCTGTGTTCTCCCTTCGCGCAGCATCAGTGCATAGGCGAGGTTGTTGATATCTTCTGAGGTGCAGGCAAAGTGGATAAACTCATTAACAGCGTTTAGTTCTGTATTGTCGGCAACTTTTTCTTTCAGGTAGTACTCAACGGCTTTTACGTCATGATTGGTGGTGCGTTCGATGGTTTTGACCCGTTCGGCATCACTTAAGTCAAAGTGATCGATGATATTTTGTAGATGAGTGTTGGCATTGTCGCTAAGTGGTGGAACCTCTTCGATCTCCGCGCAGCTAGCCAGTGCCTGTAACCAGCGAATTTCAACGATGACCCGGTAATAGATCAGCCCATATTCGCTAAAAATCGGACGTAGTTCATTGATCTTGTCGTTGTAACGACCGTCAATGGGTGAGAGGGCGGTGAGTGTATTGAGTTCCATTGTTGTCCTGCTTAATTGCTTAATGGGAGACCGGGGCATTATACAGAAGCTCCGATGCCGTTTGTGCGATAAATTTTCGTTTGAACATCAGTTGCAGGCGGGTGCCGCCACATTGGCGCCATAAAATAGTTGAGCGAATGGCTGCGAGTAGTAGCGCGCGTACCTTGTTGGCGTTGTCTGGGTTTGCTAGGTAGCCTTGCTCGCCATTAACGATGATGCGCGGTTTGATATTGCTAATGGTGTTGACATAGATATCGGCAATGCCAGCAATGACGTTTTCGTGCGTAATGGGGTAGTGGTCAGTCTGAGCACGCACGCGTTCAATGCCGTTGCTGAGCGTTGATAGCATCGCTTTGTTTTTGGTCAGCTTGCCGGTGAGGTGCATGATAGTGACGATGTATTTAGTGAGCTCCATATCTCGCGTGGTGGTCTCTTCACCAAACTGTTCTTGCAGTAGTTCTAGCCCAAGTGTGATCCCCTCTACCGTCCCACCATAAACCGTCAGTGTATTGGGTGGATCAATTTCGATAATGCTGTTCAGACTCGTTTTGAATGCTGTTTGATCGATGCTATTGGTCGTTGCGACCTTCTGTACCAGACGCGTGGCTTGAAAAACCCCGGCTAGCGCAATTATTTGTTCGTTGGGTGTATGGCTCATCGTGTTTACCCTGGTTGCTGTTTAAGGAGTTGAAATATCGGTAAGGGTGTTGCCAATCTGATCGATAATGCCGCCGCCGAGACATTCATCTTGATTGTAAAATACAATCGACTGCCCTGGCGTTATGGCGCGTTGCGACTGCTCAAACTGTACGTTTGCGATACCGTTTTCAATCGAGATGATTGTGCAAGGCTGATCTTGTTGGCGATAG
The DNA here is from genome assembly GCA_003230195.1 of Gammaproteobacteria bacterium. GTDB lineage: Bacteria > Pseudomonadota > Gammaproteobacteria > SZUA-140 > SZUA-140 > SZUA-76. The sequence continues at coordinate 7,794 of QIHH01000021.1, read as the reverse complement.
CGTACTTTGGTATTACAACGGTAGGGCGGTGTGGGTGCTTGCCCGCTGACCCAGTGCAGGTCGATTGCATTGAGGGCCTGTTTAAATAGTGTGGGATGATCGCTGCCCTGTGCCACAAGCAATACGTTCTGTTCTAAATTTTTATCAACCACATACCAAGGTTGGCCGTTGCTATCTTCTTTGAGGCCGCCAATTTTGAGCCCTTTGCGCTGGCCGATAGTATGAAACATCAGGCCGTCATGTTTGCCAATGGTTTTACCAGCCAGTGTTTGAATCTCGCCAGGTTGGGCGGGTAAATAGGTGTTGAGAAAGGTTTTGAATTGTCGTTCGCCAATGAAACAGATGCCGGTACTATCTTTTTTTGCGTGGTTTTCAAAGCCAGCCTTAGCAGCTATTTTGCGTACTTCACTTTTTGGCAATTCACCGAGCGGGAAGAGTGTCTTTGAAAGTGGCGCTTGGCCGAGTGTATAAAGGAAATAGCTTTGGTCTTTGTTGTCGTCTTTGCCTTTTAACAGTTTGAATTGTCCATCTTTTTCGGTGATGCGAGCATAGTGCCCAGTGGCGATTTTATCTGCACCTTGCTGGGTGGCGTAATCAAGGAACGCTTTAAATTTGATCTCTTTATTGCAAAGAATATCCGGATTGGGGGTGCGGCCACTTTTGTACTCATCGAGAAAGTACTGAAAGACACGTTCCCAATATTCACTGGCGAAGTTGACTGCATCCATTGGAATGCCGATTTTATCGCATACCCGCAGCGCATCGTTGGCATCGACCGCAGCGGGGCAGGTGCCGTCTGGGTCTTTATCTTCCCAGTTTTTCATGAACACGCCGCTGACCGATAGCCCCTGCTGCTGCAGTAACAGGGCGGTGACTGAGGAATCCACCCCACCGGACATGCCGACGATGATCTGTTGCGTTGATCTGTTGTTCATTTTACGGAAAGTGTAGCGGCTAATTTTGTGGCTGAAAGCTGGGAATTATAGCAAACCTTGTCGCCTTTCGCAGTTTGCTAATTTATAGGTTATGGCATGTCGATGATTCGATACTCGCCGGGCGCGACTCCTTTGAGATTCCATTGCCCGATAGCGTTACGAACCAGGCGTAATGTGGGGAAGCCGACCGCGGCTGTCATGCGACGAACCTGGCGGTTTTTGCCTTCGCTGATCTTGATTTCCAGCCATGTGGTTGGAATCTGAGCGCGATAGCGCACCGGTGGTGTGCGTGGCCAGATCTCAGGAGGCTTGATGCGGCGAACCCTAGCGGGACGTGTTACGCCGCCTTTAAGCGCTACTCCCTCGCGAAGCTGGCGAATAGCGTTGTCTGACGGGGTGCCGTCTACCTGTACCCAGTAACTCTTTTCTAGTTTGTGTTTTGGGTGTGCAATACGGTGCTGGAGTTTGCCATCGTCAGTAAGGAGGAGGAGTCCTTCGCTGTCCCGGTCGAGGCGCCCTGCGGCATACACGCGCGGGATATCGATAAAGTCCCTGAGAGTCTTTCTGCCTTCGGTGTCTCTGAACTGCGTGAGTACGTCGTAGGGTTTGTTGAATAAAATCAGCATTAAATTTTTGGGTGGTCGTATTTTGTCTGTTAATAGTAACACTATTATCGAATGGCGCTGGTGTTGAGGGTGGCTAATGGCTAATGGCTAATGGCTAATGGCTAATGGGTGATTGGTGAACCAGTATTGTGTGCGCAAGTGGCTTCCCAGAAGCCTGCCGCGTTTAGCTTTCAAAAAGGAAAGGCCATGGGAGGCGACGGTATCAAACAGACCGGTAAAACCGATTTTGACGTCGACCACCTAGTAGCCTAGCGCCCCAAGTTGCTCGCCAATTGCCCGTCCACCTTTAAGATTAGTCAGTTTTGTCGCATGAACAAAATGGCGTGCGGCGGCTGCCCCCCCGACTAAAACCAAACAGGTTAATGGTTAGTTTGGTGATAATGACCTCTTTTGCCCAATGATTGCCTTCGATTTCCATTACAACTTCTCGCAGGCCCTCCTCAACCTTTGTTTCTACCCTGCTCTTCCCAAGGCCTAGGGCATAACCTGCGGGTTTGTCTCTTTCTTCGTTTATAGTGCCGATGCCTTCGATGTAGGGTTTTCAGTAGTAGTTTTTTAGGAGAGGACGAATCTGTTTCAGCGTGCTTTTCCAGTTTGACGATGTTGCTGTAGGCATCCTCATAGCTGTTTTTTCCGCCTTCGTATTTTTTGTACACCACTTTGGCTTCTTCTATTTCCTTAGGCGTCATCTCCTTTTTCAATTCGGCAGCGGCTTCTTGCTCTGTCTCATCCGTTGGCTTGTTTGCCGCAATCAGGCGCTGATCAATATTGGTGCGATTGTTTAGGGTGCCGTCGAAAAACAGATGAAAAACAATTTCGATCTTTTTCCGGTTTTCTTAGGGCTCCTCGGGTATTTCGGCTGATGTGGATATTTCACCGTTTTCCATCGGGGGACTCCTTACAAATTGGGTTGTGAGTTTATGAGCGATTTTGTGATGTGACAAACTGTTGCGCATCGATTTTTTCGACATGCACGGCAGCACAGGGCGGGTCGTCGGATGCGCTGTAAACTAGGTGACTGGCAGAGCCGGGGTGTTTGTTCAGCAGATCGTATGCAGCCAGCCCTACCAACACCAGGCCGGTGGCTGCCTCTAGGTCACCGTAACAGTTGGTGGGGTGGGCGACGGTAATCTTTTCCTGCAGGCGGGCTTCATTACGCAATATGACAATCGCGCACTCTTTTGCCCAGTAGTGTTCGCCGTTCATGCTGGGGTAAATAGTATGGATATTCTTGCTGTGGTTATCCGCCAATGCGCCTTTGATGGCTACACTCAGAGCCATGTAGGCCATTTTGATGATGTGGTCATAAGTACGTGCCGTAATAAGCACCTTCGTCAATGTCGATGTCTATCTGGGTGAAAACGTCGCTGGGTAACGGTGCTAGGGTCATCGGTTCTCCTTGCTGGTTGAAAAATTCGGCAGAGCGGTAACCGCTATATTCCGCTTTGTTGGCGATGGCTGTCATGTCGGTGTCCACACCAAAGGAATGAACAGCTTGATACAAGCCGCCAAGAGCAGGGCAAGAGGTTATCGGAGTCATCGAAATTTTATAGCAATGGTTTACCTTATCGGAGCAAAACTGGCGTTTGATCTACCCACATGAAATAGCGAGGAGCCCAACAATGGTCACTTTCGGCAATAGTTGATGTTGGCGACAGGTGTAGTATTATGTTCAATTTTTGCAAAAAACTGTTAGGGGTTCCCATGGCAACAGCAAGTGCAAGACATATTTTGGTAGATAGCGAAGAGGAATGTCATTCGCTTAAGGCGCAGATCGAAGCGGGTTCAGACTTCGTTGATGTGGCGAAAGAACATTCGAAATGCCCATCTAGTGGCCGTGGTGGTGATCTGGGGACATTCGGTCCAGGGCAGATGGTGAAAGAGTTCAATGATGTTGTTTTTAGTGATGTGGTAGGTGTGGTTCATGGGCCGGTGCAGACACAGTTTGGTTATCACCTCATCGAAGTGACGGAGCGTTCTGAGTAACCTCGGTATCCTGTCATTGACGATGCACATAGCCACCGCCATTAAGGCGGTGGCTGTTTTCTTTGTGGATAGTCCTGATTTGACAGGTTTTTGAATTGATGCAGATAACAGGTGAAATGATAGAAACGCTCGATAGTGCCGAGGCTTGGGTGCATTGGGGGATTGACTGCTTTGAGCAGTACGGCGTCTATTTTGGCCACGGTACTGATAATGCGCTAGATGAGGCTGCATGGCTGGTGCTTGCTGCGTTAGAGATGCCGCTGGATATGTCATTGGCGGATGTAGCGCAGCCACTCGCACCGGCACAGCGACGCGCCATCGCCAATCTGTTTCAGCAACGTGTCGAGATGCGTAAACCGGCGGCTTATCTCACCAATGAAGCATGGTTTTGTGGCTTGCGGTTTTATGTTGATGAACGGGTGCTGGTACCGCGTTCCCCGCTTGGTGAGTTGATTGTGAATGGCTTTGCACCATGGTGGCCGGAGCAAAACCCGGTTAGTCGAGTGCTTGATATTGGCACCGGTAGTGGCTGTATTGCGATCGCCTGTGCGCATACCTTCCCCGATGTGGTGGTTGATGCGGCCGATATTTCGCTTGAGGCGCTGGCGGTGACACAGCAGAATATTGAACTACATCAGTTAGAGGCGCGTGTTAATGCGGTCGAGTCCGATCTGTTTAGTGCGCTTGATGGACGGTGCTACGACATCATTGTGAGCAACCCACCTTATGTGGATGCTGAGGATATTGCAGCGATGCCCGCAGAGTTTCGCCATGAACCGCAATTGGGTTTGGTAGCGGGTATTGATGGGCTTGATTTTGCAGTTCGTATCCTACGGGACGCGCCCCGCTATCTCACCGCGGAGGGTATTTTGATTGTTGAGGTGGGTAATAGTGATGCCGCATTGGCGCAACGTTTTCCTACGGTACCTTTTATGTGGCTGGTGTTTGAAAATGGTGGCCATGGCGTCTTTCTGCTAACGGCACAGGAGTTGGCGCAGTATCACGAGCTGTTTTCGGCCGCGTGATTATGCACTATTTTCGTTCCCTTAAACAAGATGGTGAGTCGCGCCAGATTGTTTCGTGGGCGATGTATGATTGGGCTAATTCCGCCTATGCGACGGTGGTGATCGCCGGTTTTTTTCCTATCTTTTTCAAACAATACTGGGGTGCAGACCTTAGTGCCGTCGAGAGTACCTATCAGCTGGGTATTGCCAATGCAATATCGAGCTTGGTGATTATGGTTTTTGCACCATTGCTCGGTGCGATTGCAGATTGCGCTTCGGCACGTAAAAAGTTCCTGCTCTTTTTTGCCTTGATGGGCATTGTGATGAGCGGCGGGCTCTTTTTTATTGAACAAGGGTCGTGGGCGCTGGCGGCGATTATCTATATTCTGGCATCGATCGGTTTTATGGGCGGCAACCTCTTTTATGACTCTTTGATGGTGCGGGTGGCACCGCAAGAGAAATTTGACCTAGTCTCGGCGCTTGGCTATGGATTGGGTTACCTTGGCGGTGGGATATTGTTTTCGGGGATGGTGGCGATGACTTTATGGCCGAGCACATTTGGGTTAGATGATGCGAGCGAAGCGGTACGTGTTTCATTTATTTGTGTCGCCCTGTGGTGGGGGTTGTTTTCGATTCCGCTGCTACTGTTTGTGAAAGAGCCTGCATCGGCACGTAATGAATCGAGCTGGCAAATTGTGTGTGGTGGTTGGCGACAGCTGCGGCTAACCCTGTATGAAATTCGCCAGTTAAAAGTGGTGGTGCTATTTTTGCTGGCCTACTGGCTCTATATTGATGGCGTCGGTACGATTGTGCGCATGGCGGTTGATTATGGGTTGTCGATTGGTTTTGATTCCAACAGCCTGATTGTGGCGCTGTTGATCACTCAGTTTGTCGGCTTTCCGGCTGCGATTGTGTTTGGGAAACTGGGGCAGCGTTACGGCGCAAAGACAGGGATCTTTATCGCGATTGGTGTTTATATTGGGATTACCATTTGGGCCTCGATGATTGAAAAAGAGATCGAATTTTACGGTCTCGCGATTATGATTGGGCTGGTGCAGGGTGGGATTCAATCCCTTAGTCGTTCACTCTATGCGCGTTTAATTCCAGCAGATAAGGCGGCTGAGTTTTTTGGTTTTTACAATATGCTGGGTAAGTTTGCCGCCGTTGTTGGGCCATTGATGATGGGCTGGATTGTGGTTGCGACCGATAGCCATCGACTGGCGGTCTTGTCACTATTGGTTCTCTTTGTGGCGGGTGCGGTGTTGTTGTGGTTTGTGGATGACAAGGCGCGGCAGCCGCTCAAGGTTGATCACTAATGATTAAGTTTAGGGTGTCGATGACTAAAATTTATTTTTGTTGACAAGCGGTTGGCTTGACAATAATGTCCAGTACTGAGTTGTAGAGTGTTTTTAATGCGCTGTTTCTTAATTATATTGACGGGGTTTGTATTCTAATGAAAGATCTTAAACAGGCACTTGAGGTGGCTTCGCACCATTTTGCCTTAAAAGAACTGGATGCAGCGATTAATGCCTGTGATGCTATTCTTAAAGTGCTGCCGGGACAGCCTGAAGCTTCACATATTCGGGCATTTGTACTGCTGTCGAAGAGTCAGGAGATCTCAGGAAAAGCAATTGGGCAGTTGCAAAGCTCGTTGCAGCTCAATCCTGAAAATCCTCTTGTGTTAAGCACATTAGGTGAGGCATACCTCGTTGCTAATCGATTTGCTGAGTCAAGGGTTGTACTTCAGAAGGCTTTATCGATAGCGCCAGAATTTTATTATGGATTGATGGTGATGGGGCGGCTTTTACTGCAACTTGAACGCTGTGCCGAGGCTGAGGTGGTGCTTCGAAAGGCGTTAAGCCTACCGGATACTAATCATCAAGCCACTTATATTGCCCTTGCCATGTCTGTGATGCCTGGCCCTTGGTATATGGAACGACTGGCTGATTTCCATGAGTGGCTTCAGCCTGCTACGTATCTGGAAATAGGGGTGGAGACAGGTAAAACGCTTAAGCTGGCGCAGCCATCAACGGTAGCCGTTGGGATCGACCCTGAGCCTCAAATTAACTATCCCCTAGCTGATACAACGCAGGTGTTTAGTTTAGGTAGTGACCCATTTTTTGAGCAACATCATTTGCCAGATGTGCTAGGGCACGCTTCGCTCGATTTTGCTTTTATTGATGGTTTGCATGTATTTGATCAGGCGTTACGCGATTTTATGAATATAGAGCGGTTTAGTCGGCCTAATACCGTGGTGGTGATACATGACTGTTTACCGCTCGATACTGCATCATCGGATCCTAAACGCACGACCAAATTCTGGTCAGGAGATCCATGGAAAGTGATCGCTGCCCTGCGCCATTTTCGCCCAGATCTTACTTGCTTTACTATCCCGACTCACCCGACAGGACTTGGTGTGGTGACTAATCTTGACCCTGCGAATACAGTGCTTAAAGAGCGTTATAGAGAAGTGATTGTTGCCTATCAGGATAAAAACTACGACTGGTTAGTGGAAAATGACCTGTCTGAGGTGCTGGGAGTCTTCGTGAATGACTGGGATGAGATTGTGGCTCGTATTGGCGAGGCACATGCTAAGCATTATGAATAAGTTGCTTTGGGGTATTATTTAGAGATCTTTGCAGGATCGGTCATTTATAGCTATACCTGCTCCCCACTCGTTTTTGCCTTGTCAGAGAACAACCCCTGCTTGTGCCAAGGACTTACTTATAAATTTAAAATAATTTTTTATGTAAGGGAAATGAAAGACTTATTCAATAGAATATCAAAGAATACAGGGATGAAGGAAGTTGAGACAAATAGTGAGGAAGAGGACAGTGAATTCCACCTTAGTTTTTTTGTCAAAAAATAGCACTACAGTGCTTTGTCTGGATGGTAAACAATGGATTCAAATTTAAGTATAATAACTCAGCAGGAGAAACATCATGAAAAAATATATATTCTCAATTTTGTTTTTTTATTTCAGCGCGGCCTATTCAGTTAGCGCCCTTGCCATGCCGCTGGGTAATATTTATGTTGTGTATTGGGAAAATAGTCAAGGTGAATATACCTACTTCATGATGGTTAATAACGCAGGCCCCATTGCCCCTGATTTAACAACACCTAACAATCACACTATCACTAACCGGCAAATCTTCCCACCAACTCAAGTGCCCGCAGGTGATAAATTACTTGATGACGATGAAAATTTTGTCGTGTTTGGCCTGGACACAAGGCGTGATGATA
>QIHH01000049.1 GCA_003230195.1 Gammaproteobacteria bacterium | reverse complement strand
TACCACCACCAAGGTCATAAACAGCGATGGTAGAGTCACCACGATTTTTGTCCATGCCGTAAGCCAATGCCGCAGCGGTTGGCTCATTGATGATACGTTTCACATCAAGGCCTGCAATCTTACCAGCATCTTTGGTTGCCTGGCGTTGTGAGTCATTGAAATAAGCTGGAACGGTCACAACGGCTTCTGTTACCTCTTCGCCCAGAAAATCTTCAGCGGTCTTTTTCATCTTCATCAGGACGCGCGCTGAGATCTCAGGTGCCGCCATCTTATTACCGTTCGCTTCAACCCATGCATCACCATTATCTGCTTTAACAATGTTGTATGGCACCAGTTTGATATCGCGCTGAACCACTTCTTCGTCAAAACGACGGCCGATCAGACGTTTGATCGCGTACAGGGTGTTGGTCGGGTTAGTGACGGCCTGACGCTTGGCAGACATACCCACCAAAATTTCGTTGTCATCAGTGTAGGCAACAACAGATGGCGTGGTACGGTTACCCTCACTATTCTCGAGTACACGTGGCTTATCACCATCCATCACGGCTACACACGAGTTGGTGGTACCCAAATCAATACCAATAATTTTTCCCATATCCTAAATCTCCGTAGTTAAATCTGTTATTACTGTGAGACATTTGTACGATTGTTCTTTTGTCCTCTGGCAGCGTTAAAAGCGGACTTAATCGGTCGTTTATAGCGATAAACTCCCTCATTCCATGCGCTTTTACCTCGCCTAAAGCGCCTACTGTTGGTGCCAGAGAACAAAATCACTGCTCGTGCAAAGATCTTACTATCTATATTTCTAAAATCTGAATGACGCTTGCATCTCTATTTAGAGACACTGATTCGATTTTTCAAGCCATCTGTTCAATTTTTTGCGGCTTGATCGCCCTGAATCCGCTATTCAGCAACAGCCTTTGAGACCACGACCATCGCAGGGCGAATCAGGCGTTCATTCAGCACATAACCTTTCTGAAAGACATTCATCACTGTATTCGGGGCAAGCTCTGCTGTTTCCTGCATCGACATCGCCTGATGAAAATCCGGGTTAAACTTATCGCCCTGAGGATTAACCTCTTTAACGCCAAATTTATCCAGTACGCCGCTGAACATCTGCAGCGTCAGCTCCATTCCTTCAATTACTTTGGCACGCCCTTCATCCGACTCATCGCCCTCTACCACTGCTGCCAACCCCATCTCCATACTGTCTTTAATTGGGATCAGTTCCAGCGCTAGCTTCTCAACACCAAATTTATGGGCATTTGCCAGATCACGTTCAGCGCGACGCTGCGCATTAGCAAGGTCTGCACGAGCCATCAACAGTTGATTCCAGTGTTCGTCCGCCTTTGCCTGCGCATCTTGCAGTGTCAGCAATAATTCTTCATACGACTGCGCAGGCGCTTCGTTATTTGCCGCGTCATTCACTTCTACTGCTACCTCTTCCTCTATCTGAGTCTCTACCTGAGCCTCATCTACACTGTTTTCTACAGCAGCTTCCTTTTCGTTACTCATGTTCCCGTATTCTCCAGCAATAATGTTGTAAAATTAATTTCAGTCTATATTCGGAGGCTATTTTGACTGAGCCAAGGCCGCGCTCACCATTTTTGCCGTCACATCAACAATTGGGATCACTCGCTCATACGCCATCCGAGTCGGGCCAATCACGCCCAGAATCCCCAGCACTTCACCATCCACTTGGTAACTGGAAGTCACCATGCTACATTCATCCAGCACACCGTACCCGGACTCGTCACCGATAAAAATCTGCAGCCCATCACCGCCCAGACAGCTATCCAGCAACTGCAAAATCTCCTGTTTCTCATTAAAGGCCTCAAAAAGTCCTCTTAATTTTTCCATATTGGAAAGTTCTTCAAATCCCATCAAACGGGTCTGACCACTCAATATAAAATCATCCGCGTTAGATTTTGACGCTGGCTGCTCAAACACCTGCTCTGCCATTGAGATCGCCTGATGCATCATCTGTTCCATGCCATCCTTTGTTTCTCGCAACTCTTTTAGAATACGATGGCGCACATCAAACAGCTCACGTCCTACCAGCTCACTATTCAGAAAATTAGCTGCCTGTTGCAACTCTACTGTCGTGTACTGGCGATCAACCTTGATCACCGTATTCTGCACATCTTTCTCGTTAATCACCAGAATTGCCAAAATACGCTGGTCAGAGAGCGGCATAAACTCAATATGACGTAGTGACGAACGCTTCGCGGTACGCGGGATCATCACCATTCCCGCCATCTCCGTCATCCCCGCAAGATAATCCGACACCGATGCTGCCAGCTCCTGGTTCGACCCATCACCCCCTAACTGGTCATTCAGCGTCATAATCTCGCGATCAGTCAGCGGCTTGACCGTCAACAGTGAATCAACAAACATGCGGTAACCCTTGTTGGTCGGAATTCGCCCGGCAGACGTGTGCGGTGAACTCACCATGCCAAGCTCTTCGAGATCCGCCATTGCATTACGCACGGTAGCAGCACTCACATCCAACCCGGAATCACGTGCCAACAGACGCGAACCAACCGGCTGGCCATTGCGTATATAGCTTTCGACTAACACCTTGAGCAGATGCTGGGCGCGCTCTCCAATTTCTTCTGCCACGTTGTATCTCAGGTCTTAATGAACGATTTAGATAAAGATGACTACCTCTAGGTGAACCCGATCAAAGGCAGCGTCACCCCAGTTAGCACTCGCAATAGTAGAGTGCTAAACTGAATATTGCAAGTCATTGATAAAATGAAGTTATTGGCGATTTGTAAGGTCCGTGTTACTTTCGCAACAAGCAAGGCATAAGGCATGCTGAAATTTTCAAAAAATTGAAAAAACAATGACACAACAGACATTTAATACCATCGGACTGATTGGCAAACAGAACGATCCGCGCGTTGGCGAAGCGATTGATACGCTCAGCCACTATCTATTAGAGCAAGGCCTTTCCGTCTACCTAGACGAGGTAAATACTGATACCGTCACCAATAATAGCGCGTTAGAGGTGTGCACCCGCCATGAGATTGGCAAACGCTGCGACCTTGCAATTGTTGTCGGTGGCGACGGCACCCTGCTCAACGCCGCACGCGCACTCGCCGACCATAATGTACCGCTAGCTGGGGTCAATCTCGGACGCCTCGGTTTCCTCACGGACATTTCACACGACAACATGCTTGCGTATCTTGGCGAAATCCTGCAGGGCCAGTACATCACTGAAGAACGCTTTCTACTCGACAGTGCGGTGATTCGCCAAGGAGAAAAACTCAATGAAGCGACTGCCTTTAATGACGTCGTTATCCATAAATGGAATGCCGCACGTATGATTGAGCTGGAGACCTATGTCAATGGAAAACTGGTTAATCAATTACGTTCAGATGGCCTGATCATCGCTACCCCAACAGGCTCTACTGCTTATGCCTTATCGGCAGGCGGCCCGCTCATTGAGCCAACGCTTAACGCCCTATTACTGGTGCCCATCTGTCCACACACCATGAGTAATCGTCCGATTGTGATCAGCGGTGATAATGAAATTGAAGTCGTCATCTGTGATCGTAACCATGACAACGCACAGGTGACTTGCGATGGCCAGATCAGCTTTGGCCTCTCTGCTGGAGACCGTATCAAGATCAGAAAAAAAGAACAGTCGATCCATTTAATCCACCCATTACAACACGACCATTACGAGATTCTCAGAGCCAAACTTCACTGGGCAGAAGTCTCATAGGCCAGTACTGAACTATGCTTAGCCAACTCCACATTCGTAATTTTGCCATCGTTACCCAGCTTGATCTCGATTTCAAGGCTGGTCTGTCAGTGCTCACCGGCGAGACTGGTACCGGTAAATCGATTTTAATCGATGCACTCGGACTGGTGCTGGGCGATCGTGCCGATAGCGATATGGTGCGACACGGCAGTGCACGCGCTGAAATCTGTGCCACCTTCGAACTCCGCGATGCCGAACAGGCCGCGTCATGGTTACAGGCCAATGAACTTGATGACGACAGTCATAATGGCGAGTGTCAACTGCGTCGTACGATTACCAGAGAGGGTCGTTCCAAAGCCTATATCAATGGACGCCCCACTACACTGCAGATGATGCGTGAACTGGGTGAACAACTGGTGGATATCCATGGCCAACACGAACATCAGTCACTGGTAAAACGTGATGAGCAGCGCCGCTTGCTCGACCACTACGCCGATCACAAGTCACTGACTCACGAGGTCGCGACGACCTTTCGCCAGTGGCAAAAGATCAGCCATGAATTTGAAACACTCAATGAGGCCGCTCGTTCACGCGACCAGCAGATGACGCTACTGAGTCATCAGAACGCAGAGCTGCGGGCACTTAACCTCACCACCAGTAGTCTGCAGAAACTGGAAGATGAACATAAGCGCCTTGCCAATGCCGGGCGGCTAATCAGCACCTACCAGAGCGCACTCACAACACTCGACGATGATGACCACGCCATTGCAGCGAAACTGCAACAGATTAGCGCGCAGCTACAACCCCTGCAGGATAGCGACAAACAGCTCACCACCGTGATTGAGATGATTGATGGCGCCGCCATTCAGATCGGCGAAGCGACACACGAACTGCGTCAACAGCTCGACACGCTAGCGCTTGATCCGCAGCGCCTTAACGAAGTGGATCAACAACTCAGTGATATTCATGACGCCGCGCGTAAACACCGCGTTCGCCCTCAAGAGCTGCCAGACCATTACCAGACACTCTGCGATGAACTTACCTCACTTGGTAATGCCGATGCGACACTCGACCAGCTTGAAAAAGAGATAGAAGTCAAAGCAGTGCAATACCAGAAGCTCGCCAGTAAGCTTCGCAAAGGACGACGCAGTGCCGCAAAAAAACTCAACAAACTCGTCAGTGAAAACATGCACAAACTCGGCATGCCAGGCGGTGAACTTGAGATTACCGTCATCCCACGAGAAGATGACAAGTTCACCGTGCATGGTACTGAGCAGATCGAATTCTTGGTTAAGACTAATCCGAACCAAATGGCTAAAGCGCTTAGCAAAGTCGCATCTGGCGGTGAATTGTCGCGTATCAGCCTTGCAATACAGGTGATCACCTCACAACAGGGTGGTATTCCAACACTGATTTTTGATGAGGTCGATGTCGGCATTGGTGGACGCGTGGCTGAAATCGTTGGCCAGAAACTGCGTGAACTCGGCACCTCACGACAGGTTTTATGCGTCACCCATCTACCGCAAGTCGCCGCTCTCGGCCACCATCACCTGCAAGTGCAAAAACAGCTCTCAGCCAGACATGTTGAGACTCAGGTACAGGCACTAGATGAAACAGCACGTAATGAAGAGATAGCGCGTATGCTCGGTGGCATTGAAATAACCGAACAGACCCGTGCGCATGCAAACGAAATGATCATGAAAGCACTACAGCGGCCGTAATAAAAACAAGCGCCATTAAATTTAACACTAGGGAGAGAAATAGAGATGAGCCAGGAACAACGCCGTTATCCACGTACCGCACTCAATGAAGAAACCATCTATTTTCTTCACCTTGATAAAAGAGATAGCAATGAACGCATTTACTCTCCGGCCACTATCATCGATGTTAGCAAGGGTGGGCTTGGGATGCAGGTTGGTATCCCTCACGAAATTGATGAGGAACTTTGGCTAGAAGGAATTGACGGTATCACGGGTGCGCAATCAGCGCGAGTCAAATGGATAAAGGCAATACGAAATGCAGAACTATATTCAATAGGCGTGGCATTCGAGAGAGAGTACAAAACTAATACTCCGCTGACTGTATAGGGCACCTCTATTAATTCTGGACGTGGCAGATTGAATTCAAAATTTGTTACATCAAGGCGCAAATAGCAGGTAATAGCGGGACTATTGCCAAGATTTGCAACGCTGATGGTGCGGATTTGGAATTTAAGCTGCGCGTTCATGAATTAATAGAGGTGCCCTATAGTCATTAAACACAACACGTTAATAAAAAGTGCAATAAAATTGCCATTTCTATGCACCCGCTGAGCAAGCGATACTCGCATACGATAAAATCATGATATTATAGAAAAAATACAAATAACAATATTCTTTGAGACCTTTGCTCAAACAGGGATTTTGTTCTCTAGCAAGGCAAAAGCGCACGGAATGAGGGAATTTATCGCTATAAATGACCGATTAAGGCCGCTTTTAACACCGCCAGAGGACAAAAAAACAGTCGTCAAAGTTCTCTCATTCATATCCTAGGTGATGACAGGCCAATGCAGCTAGAAAACTTTTACGGTGAAGCCTTCGGTAAAATCCACTTCACGCGCAAACAGGCAAGTGATTTTGCTAAACAGATAGCAGGGGACTTCAACCCGATACACAATGAAGATGCTAAACGTTTTTGTGTGCCTGGCGATCTGTTATTTGCGCTACTGCTCAAAAAATTTGGCATCAGCCAGCAGATGTGTGTCACCTTTGCTGGCATGGTCTCCGATGGTGTTGCCCTTCATTTCAATGAATCAAGCAGCGACAACATCGCGATCGTGGATGATAAAGATAAAGAGTACCTCAACCTAGCCCACAGTGGCGAGACCTCGCACAATACAACATTAATTCACAACCTTATCTGTCGTTATGTCGAATTTTCAGGTCAGACCTTCCCCCATATTCTGGTCCCACTCATGAAAGAGCATCATGTAATGATCAACCCTGATCGTCCGTTGGTTATCTATGAAAGCATGATCATTGACATTGATGATCTTAATATTGAACAGCCTGAACTGGCACTAAGCAATTCGACACTCAAAGTAGATGGTAAACGCGGTTCTGTCTGCCTGATGTTCAACCTGCTATCCAATGGCAACGTCATCGGTAAAGGAGAAAAAAACATGGTACTGAGCGGGCTTCGTGAATACGACGAAGTTAGGGTTCAACAACTCATCAATGATTATGATGCTCAAAAGTCAGCTGCCACCAGCTCGGATGCCACCACAGCTTTATAATAACCCTCTTTAAAAGCAAGAAGGTAAATGTCTTATGAGGAACAGCTAAGTTGTATACTTTGCGCCCAAGCTGGCGCTGACTGTGCATACTGCTCCGATTCAGACTGCTCACTAAACGGAGTACGCAACAAGTTTAACAAATAATCTATTTCACTGTAATCACCATTATCTTCCGCCTTACGAATAGCCGCCTCAGCCATATAGTTGCGTAGAATATATTTAGGATTAACTTCGTTCATTGATTTACGACGATCTGCATCACAGCTATGCTCTCGCTGTAACCGCTGACGATACTCATACATCCAGAGGTCAAAGCGAGACAAGTCTATAAACTCACTTCTTAGCGGATGATGAGTCGGCGATGATAGTGATAACGCACCAAGCTGTCGAAAGAAGAGCGTAAAATCCACCTTCCCTTCCATTAACAACAACAACTCATCCCATAACCCAATATCTTCGCTTTCCTGTTGCAAAAACCCCAGTTTAGCGCGCACAATTGCCAGATGAGCATCACTAAAATAGCCCCAATAATTTGCTAGGCGCTCTCGTACTAAAGAAATCGCCACCTCATTATCGTCATCTATCAATGGAAGTAGTGCCGTCGCTAAACAGGCAAGATTAAAATGTGCCATCTCTGGTTGACGTCGATATGAATAACGTCCCTGATGATCAGAATGATTACAAATGTAGTCGTGCTCAAAGGTATCCATAAAAGCAAATGGGCCGTAATCGAGCGTCAAACCAAGTATCGACATATTGTCACTATTCATCACACCATGGCAAAAACCAACACCCTGCCACTGTGCAATCAATTTTGCTGTACGCCTTATTACCTCATCAAAAAGTTCGAGATATGGCGCTTCTTTATCTCGAAGGTGCGCGAACTCCCCCTGCAGTAGATACTCACCTAGCTTGCGCAAGTTTTCATGGTCACCACGGTGATAAAAATATTCGAGGCTACCAAAACGGACATGACTCTGCGCCATACGTACCAACATCGCGCCTGGTTCAACACGCTCACGAAGCACACTTTCACTGCTTGCAATCAGGCAGAGTGCGCGAGTCGTTGGGATCCCCAGACCAGACATTGCTTCACCACAAAGGTATTCCCGAATCGATGAACGCAATACAGCACGCCCATCCGAACCACGTGAAAAACGCGTCGGCCCACTTCCTTTCAGATGCATATCCCACAAGGCCCCTTGTTCATCTCGCACCTGCCCCAGCAGCAGCGCACGACCATCGCCCAACTGCGGCACAAAATGTCCGAACTGATGCCCTGCGTATACCATTGCTAGTGGTTCAGCACCCGGCATATCACGTGCGCCACTGAAATAGTCAACAAACCCTGACTGGCTGGCATCCTCAATCGTCAGGCCTACTAACGCGCCCAGCTCAGCATTAAAGCTCGCTAAATGGGCACCCTTCAACGGTGTCGGTGACACTCCATGAAAAAATGGGGCTGGC
This sequence comes from Gammaproteobacteria bacterium, assembly GCA_003230195.1. Taxonomy (GTDB): domain Bacteria; phylum Pseudomonadota; class Gammaproteobacteria; order SZUA-140; family SZUA-140; genus SZUA-76. The sequence continues at coordinate 7,627 of QIHH01000049.1, read as the reverse complement.
AGCTTTGCATAACGGTTCTCAAACGTTAAAGACTCTAACGAAGCAACACGACTATGACCTGATTTTAGTATTGAATTCATTAAACCACCGACTCACTCGCTCTAGATTGGCCCCAACCCAATAATTGTTGATTGTTTTAGTCAGGATTGAGTTTCGCAGCATTCTACCAGGTCTTTTAGTAAAAGTACAAGGATGAAAATCAGGGGTATAGGGTTCAGTACAATTTAACTAATTGATTTCAATATTATCAATCAGTTAGATCACTAAATTCCAATAAGAAGATGTTAATAATATTTTAAAGAAACACCTCTACGTCCCGTTAATAGAAAGATCAGCCCCGCACAACCTAGGAAGGTGTAACAGATGGGAAAACAGCCAGATATAGAAATCATCGGTACTTCAACACTCGGTAATGAGTTAAGCCTCAAAGAATGTGGAGTCGTGGCCAATATAATGGAGGTACGTCACCTTAATGACGGCGAGTTCCTGATCAACGAAAGTGGCCACGAACACACGCTTTTTTTACTGGCAGATGGAAAACTAGATGTCATCAGCTCTAAGCAGAATAACGATAACAGTCTATACGCAATGACACCTGGCGAAGTGGCCGGCACGCGTGCCTTTGTTGAGCGCACCCCACGTCGCGCATCACTGCGCGCAGCGGGAAACGCCACGATTTACATGCTTGAACCCACCCCATTTGAAGAGCTACTAAAAACACGTCCCGATATTGTCTACAAAATGATGCGCGCACTGTTTCGAATTACACATGAAAATCTACGTCGTATGAACCGAGAAACAGCCCAACTGACCAACTATATCAACAAATCAAATGGTCGTTACTAAGGTCTATTGACAATGTATTAGTAGCCAGCATTACCCTTTTTCGCCACCCATGCATGGCGGTGAAAGTGCTGCTTCACCATTTCTTTCTCGCCACTCATCAAGTGTGTAGAGATGCAGTGCTAGCGCGTGCACACTCCCCTTCAACTCATCAGCCAACACTTGGTAAACTTTTTGATGGCGCTTTACCAGACTTTCATCGGCAAAACCTTCCGCAACCATGGTCACCTTAAAGTGAGACTCTAAACCAGCAGGCACATTGTGATTATCACTTTCATTAATCACCTCAAGGTGCTGAGGTGACAATGCTTGATTAAGCTTATCTGTAATTTGATTTTGCATCTGCATATTGATAATTTCCTAAAAGACAATCACGTGGGCACTTTCGCTCCGCCACGACCCGGACGAAAATAACGATGGTTATCATAATAAGCTTCATTACCATTTTTTTCATCCCACCCAGGCATCCCCAAGACTGGAAAAGGCGAGAGATCTTTGGGCACACTAAACTGCTCACGCTCGGTGAGCGTCATTAGTAGCGCCTCATCGACCCATGCCAGTTGCTGCTCATTACTTAACTGAAAAAAGGTTTCATCACAATGCAGTAAAATTGCATTGGCCGTCATCCCAACATATGGCTCAAGACCCTTCTCATACATCGCATGGCCAAAGACAACACATTTTAATTTATCTTGCAGTTCTGTGCGCTGTTGCCAGAACAGTCGCTTCCATTGGAAATTTCGAACCATTTGTAACAGGTTCTCATCTGATGAAATCACCACTGCCCCTCCCTCATCAAACAGTGACAGTAAATTTTCCAGTGGTGAACGCTGACCAAGGTCTGTGCCAGATGCTATCCGTGCCTGCGCCACCGGAATATGTGTTTCATTAATCATTGCTTTAGTTTGCGGAAACATGATCCACGTCAGCAACTGAAAAAAGTCGTGCCAGTTCTCAGTACGGGTCTGCATCTCACCACTCATATAAATACGTGGGGCGTAATGCTGCTCAAAACGACCTGGTTTCTTTGCTTGTGGCACAATGCATAATGGAAAACCATTACCAGTCATTACCGGCCTGCTTTGCTGCGTTAATAGCCACTGAAAATCATCCAATGCAGGCCATTCACTAAGAAAAGATCGATACCAAGACTTAAAGCCATCCAATGTTTGAAACATGGGTGAACGCTCAAAAAACAGTGGGTCCCATTGGGAAGAAACGTCTAAAGAAGGCAAAATAGAAACACCCGACTATTTAATGTTGACGGTTACGCCAGTAGTGATGAAGCCCGACCACCGAGCCGGGCAACATCTCGATCCAGGCATCATACTCATCATCATCCATCTCATTTTCTTCCTCATCATCATGCAACAGCGCAATCTTTGCGATAGGTGCCAACAATGTCTGCTCCGCTTTGGGAAGTTCTTCCCAATGATTGCTCTGGCTTGCCACACCCAGCATAAAACCGAAACACCAGCCCTCAAATGACTCAATCACTTCATCACCATCAATCTCTTCCAGCATCATCGGTTCAAAGGTCTCGCCACTGCTCAATGTAGTCACAATTTCATCTTGCATGCGTAAAAGATAACCACGCATACGCGCTTCACTCGCCTCATCTGCAAACAGCGGCGTTCCCCACACGGCTTCAAGCCATTCATCACTTGATGTCATCTCTGGCCCAACAGTCAACGCGGTTAGATAGCCATGGGCCTCGTCCACGGTCAGGCGATCTTCCCCCTCATCGGAAGCAAGCAGAAAACTATCCAGTTCCGAAAATTCTTCATCTGTCAGTTGCGCTTCGATTTGAGATGGCATTAATATATGATCCTGTGTGTGTGGTGAATCCCCACCATTCATTTCATTGCAGGGAAGAACTGCAGGAAAACGACGTTAAATTCCCACGATAAGTGGGATTTTAATCGATCTCTGATCAACATCAAAGCAAACTATGCGATTAAACATGAAAACTTCAGATGACATCCCTTCACTACAGCCTGATCCACTCGTGTTAAAGAAACTGCTAACCACCCGCATGCCGTTTGGAAAATACAAAAATTGCCTGCTGATTGACCTGCCAGAACCTTATGTCGTGTGGTTCGCGGGACAAGGGTTTCCATCTGGTGAACTTGGAGAGCTGATGAGCATCGTGCATGAAGTTAAAGTCAATGGGCTAGAGCCACTCTTCGCCCCACTACGCACGAGAGCGGCTAATGGCCCTGAAAATGAAAAACAGAGCGAATAGCCACTATTGCTGTTCGTAGAGCTGGCGAATACCTTCCAGCCGACGGCGATTGGCACCAAAATCATAATACCCACTGCGTGATGCAGAGCGCATCTGAATCAGTGCTTTTTCATCATCAAAAAAGAACGTGACATCGTCAATAAAACGCAGCACGGCACTCTTTACCGTGACGCGTAAATAAAGCGCAGTATCTTCAATAATCTCTGAATTTTCAAACTGTGAAAGTACCGCCAACACACGCAAGCGCGCCATCGCACGATCACCACCATAGCTCATCGGTGCAATTCGATGCTCATCCCCTTCTGCCAGTGATGAGACACAGTTGGGTCTATCCGGACATGGCTTTAATCTTTCGTCAGCCATTGTCTTAGTCGCAGCACACAATAATAAAACTATCAACCAGGTGTGCAATAGCCGCCATTTCATGGGCGCCAAGGCATCACCGGAATCGTCGAAATGCTATTTTTCGGTGAGCCATCAACAAGTTTATCGCTATAACTCAGATAGATCAGCGTATTACGCTTCGCATCATAAAAACGTACCACCTGTAGTGATTTAAACAAAATCGAGGTACTTTTCTTAAACACCTCCTGGCCATCAAGCTTACCTGATTTGACTTTGCTTGGCAGACTAATCGGGCCGGTCTGACGACAGGCAATCGAGGCGTCGGAGGTATCCTCAGCAAGCCCTAATGAGCCGCTCATCCCACCGGTTTTAGCACGACTCAGATGGCAGGTTGCCCCAGGGATTATAGGATCATCAAAGGCCTCAATCACGATTTTATCATTAGCCCCCATCAGCTTAATTTTGGTGCTAACACTGCCAATCACTTCAGCATAAAGCGGTGAAGAAACCACTAGTGAGACTACCGCAATAAGGCTCACACTCATCTTGTTAATTTTATGAAAACAGTTCATTTTTCCCAACCTTTTGTCAAAACATCGTCTACTAAACCTGCTAATTCTATCTCACAAAGCACCCATAAAAGCTAAAGGTAGGCAACCTGTCGGCCGCTCAAGTATGTAGAGGCAGGTCACAAAAGCAGATGGAGACCTCACAATGATAAAACGATTAAGCGACATCCCGGTTTACTCAAGCGCTCAGGTCAACATTGAGGCAGAGATCTTTAATACCATTCGTCTTGCCACCCAGCGCCTTACGTTACCCATTCGGCTCACCTTACCACGCTTTCAATATATTGATGTGATCATTGATCACGATGCTTGGGCCTGCGTCGATAGAAGCCTGAATGACCTACCCATTATTGCCTGGACCGAATTCGAAATTACCAACCGCTCAGCGCTCCATTTACCGGTGAGCTGTAAAATCTCTAATTACCACTTCCAGTCATCACAAGTGGTTGAAGGTGCACTGTCATTCACAAAAATGGCGTTAGAAGGGCAACTATCCACACACGCATCAAACAGTATGCCACAAACATCAGCAACTAATATCAGCCAACTATATTGCGCTGTGCCTAAAAGCAGCTCCCAACTGCCCTGATTTAAGACACGAGCACTTTTCTCGCCATCATCTCTAATAGGGTATACTCCCTGCACTTAATATTGTGGGGGGGAAAGACCCTTGAACTACTACGCCCTCATCATCGGTGGCTTTATCATTGCAGGCTTGGCCATCACCATCTTTGGCTGGCGCGGCTTTCAAAAAGGTAAAGCAAACAAAAAATGGCCCTCCATTAGCGGCACAATTAGCTCAGCCTCCCTTGAATCAGCTGAGAATGACCTCTTGCCCGATATTCGCTTTAGCTACACCGTTGATAACCATGACCACGAAGGACGAGTTGAATTCCCACCAGGCACGATGCCAATGCCTGGATTCGCCAGCGCACAACTTGAAAAATACCCCGAGGGGAGTGAGGTCAGGGTCTTCTATAACCCTCAGCAACCCGCGCAATCGACACTCACACCAGGACGAGCGAATGATGACTGGCTAATCCTTGCAATGGGCATCGGCTTTACTATAATCGGCCTGTTCGCGATGTTTTTCAGCGGTTAAATTGAAGGGATATAGAATGAAATACCATTTATTAATCATTACCACAGCACTGCTACTTAGCGCCTGTGATATCAATGAATCCATGCGCACAAATGCAGCCGATAGCAGCACCTCAGACGCCCGTGTGATCGCCGCCAAATCCGGCTGCATGGGTTGTCACGCCGTATCTAATAGCGTCTATGGGCCAGCTTGGAAACTGGTCAGCAAACGCTATCAAGGGGTACCCGATGCGCACGCACAACTCACTGCCATTATTCGTTCTGGCAGTGCTGGACGTTGGGACCAGATCACTGGTGGAAAACGGATGCCACCGCAGCAAGGCTCGATCAACGATGAGGACCTGAAGGTCGTTGTCGATTATATTATCGCCCTGAACAGACCAAAACCGGCGACTGCAGCAACTGAAACAGCTACCAGACAAGAAGAGTAATGCATTTACTGCAAGAGTGGGTGATCACCAGACAACTGTTTTGAGTACCAGATCGCAAGCTTGTGTTTGACCGACTTCTGCGAGACCTGATCCTCAGGCATCGCCTGAATCAATTTGTCATGCACAAGCAAGCGATAGATATAGAGTGCTTTGTCATTTGCCGAGTCAGCATTATCAAACTGTGCCGCACCACGCGCCTCTGCGTAACGCACACCAGCAATAATAGCTGCCTTGATTAATTCAACTTCATTTTTGAGCTTTTTCATCCCCATCCTCAATACGATTACTCAATCCGGACACGCCAACAGCGCCCCCTCTAGTATGACATGTCATGTCATTTCATAAACAGCGATGGCTTAGGCAATCACCACGTTCATCGAAGAGTTCAACCCCAGCATTGGAATATGGACTGTATGGTCGGCAATTTCAAGCAGTGACACCCTGACCCCAACCTGCTCGCTGCCAAGAATCAGGTAAGTGTTACCCATCTCAACACAATCAAGTGTTTTAGGCCGAGACTCTGCGCTACCACCCAACCCATCAATACCCTTGTCCACCCGCATTTGCCACAGCACCATCAAGCTAATTAAATGATTCATGGCTCACCTCTCAGAACTCATCACCCAACTCGTGTTAAATTAGCACTTTCAGATAATGGCTGACGAGAGATAGATGAAGCAAGCACAACAACTCCTTGAATATATCGATAACAGCCCAAGCCCATGGCATGCGGTTGAATCCACCGTCGCCTTATTGCAGACCCATGGTTTTCAAGCGCTTTCAGAAAAAGAGGTTTGGCAATTAAATACCGGAGAGCGTTATTACACCATCCGCGATCAATCCTCAATCATCGCCTTTATCGCAGGATCAAAAGCGCCGAGTGAAAATGGCTACCGCATCATTGGTGCACACACAGACTCACCGGGCCTTCGCATCAAACCCAATCCGGAACAGAAACGAGGAGCTTACTTACGCCTTGGGGTTGAAGTCTACGGCGGCCCCATTCTCGCTACTTTTGCCGACCGAGACCTATCACTAGCAGGGCGAGTCAGCGTTAAAACAGGCAGTGGCGCACAGGCATTTGAGTCTCGACTACTACGCATTGATGAATCAATTGTACGCCTACCCAATCTTGCTATTCATCTTAATCGAGAGGTCAATAAAAATGGCCTTAAATTTAATGCACAGGATGAGTTACCACTCATCTTTTCTCAATCCGACCCGGGTGGAGTCAACTTCAAAGAGCTAATTGCGGGACGACTACAGGTCGCTGAAAACGATATTCTCGCATGGGAGCTCGCAGCCTACGACACTCAACCGGGGGCATTCTTTGGTCTTGACCAAGCTTTCATCACCAATAGCCAACTCGACAACCTAGCATCATGCCACGCCGCACTACAGGCGCTCACAGAAACGCTAACACAGTCCAACGACGCCACACAGGTCATCGCCTTTTTTGACCACGAAGAGGTTGGTAGCTGTAGTGCCAAAGGGGCTGATGGCAGCTTCCTGAACGATGTGCTGCATCGCATCAGCACTACACTTGACGACAGTGCCCAAGGCCACCACCAAGCAATCGCTCATAGTTATATGCTGAGTGCAGACATGGCACATGCATGGCACCCCAATTTCAGCAATAAACATGAACCGGCGCACCAACCCATCATCAACAGTGGCCCTGTTATCAAGATCAATACCAACCAACGTTATACGACAGACGCCCATACCGAGGCGCTGTTTGTCTCGATTTGTGAAGATGAAGAAGTCCCGTACCAAAAATTTGTCAATCGAAGTGACCTAGCCTGCGGCAGCACCATAGGGCCAATGTCAGCGGCACGAACTGGAATACGCTCACTCGATGTCGGCAACCCGATGTGGGCCATGCATAGTATTCGCGAAAGTGCAGGGGCAGCAGACCACTATTACATGATTCGTGCAATGCGTGGTTTTCTACGCTGCTAATAGCGTCTTAATTTAAAGGCTCTTCCGCTGATAGCGTGCCAACATCCCCCTGATAGCCAGTTAAAATAACTTTCTTTAAGGCACCACCATCATATTGATAGCTGTAGGATATTTTCTGTGTTGCCAATAAT
>QIHH01000002.1 GCA_003230195.1 Gammaproteobacteria bacterium | reverse complement strand
TTAAAATGCCGGGGCGTTGTTCAATGTTGGTAGCGAGTTCATCGTTTTGTAATAAGGCGGCATGTTCGAGGCGGTAAGGGCGAGCGAGTTTGTCGGCTGCAAGAAAACTGTAGTAGCCGCGACTCATTGCAAGGGTATTGTAGATTGCTTCGGCTTCTACTTGCTGACCGAGTGCCTCTAGTACGCGTGCTCGCCAATATTGCCAGCGTGTCATTTGCTGTTCATTGTCGTTTAGTTGATAGAGCCAGGCGAGCGCTGCATCCCAGTTTTGCTGATTGAGTGCGGTACGCACACGCCATTCGCGTAGTGACTGATCGGCTGGTTTTTCTTCAAGCACAGCAAGCCAGCTAAGCGCTTCAGGTTTGTTACGCAGTGCCATAGTCATTCCTATGGCACGCTCAACACGGCTGATTTCATCATTGCTGAACGAGTAGCGGACGCTTATTTTTGTCTGCCATGTGCTAGCGGCTTTGACTGGATTGGTGCGCGCCATGCGTTTTAGGCCGTGTACGATGATGGTGTTACGCATTGGGTGTTCACTGGTAAAATACTTTGTCGAGAGAATGCGTGACGGTTTGCGGTGTACTTCAATCCATTTATTGGCCCAGACGCGTTCCTTTCTGGATAGAAATCGGGTCAAGTAACGTGTCAGCGTGAGTTTGCGTTTACCCATTGCCAGTTGAATGCGTTGCCATGCAAGAGAGTCATCAATAAAACCTGCGTCGTGCCAGGCAGTAAATAGTGGATCGCAGGCGCGAGGCTGTGAATGCCCCACCAGCCATAACTGTTGAAGGTGATCGAAGGCAGCTGCCTGGTCTCCTTTCTTAAGCACGGCGCGGCGGTAGTAGCAGGCTAGTGTGACATTATTACTTGGCCGGTAATATTGCTCAACCTCTGTCCAACGCCCATTTTGTGCGAGCTTCTTGATCCAGCGAAAATGAAGTCGTGAGCTGAGCGGGCTATCATTAAAGGTATCGATAAATGTATTGATCTCTTCCGCTGGCCGTTTATGCAGTCGTGTACGTAGATACTCATAGCGTAGATATGGGTAGAGTGGATAATCTCGTAGCTGAGGCGTTAATTTTTTGAATTTTTTGATTGCGCCGCGCTGTAATGCTTGTTCTGCTGTCACAAAATCGGCGCGTTGCTGATCAATTATTGACGCGGCTGGATTGCCGAGGTTATTAAGAGGGGTAGCCCAAGTGTTTGATGTAATAGATAATACTAAGCATACTGCAATGCTGGGTAAGTAATTTTTTCGAATAATTCGGGACATAAGGCTGATTATGAAATTTTCATGCCAGATGTGTGAAATGGTTGTGCGGATTGGATGAAGCAGGAGAGAGCTGGGAGGTACATGGTGGTACCTCCCAGTGAGATGGTGTGTTTACGAGGCCATATCTTTTAGTGCTTTCAGTGGCTGAACCTTAACAACATTGCGTGCTGGTTTTGCCTTGAAAGTCATTTCCTCGCCAGTGAAGGGGTTGGTGCCTTTACGGGCGCGAGTAGCAGGCTTACGATTTACTTTTACTTTCAGGATGCCCGGCAGGGTAAATACCTGAGCAGAGCCCTTTTTGATGTGCCCTTCAATGACAGTTTTTAATTCATCAAATACGGAGGCAACTTCCTTTTTGGTCAGGCCAGTTTTTTCAGATAGATGTCCAAAAAGAGCTGTGCGAGTGAATGGCTCTTTAATAGCTTTTACGCGAGGCGTAGTAGCAACTGCTTTTTTTGTGGATGCCTTTTTCTTTGTCGCCATGCTTGTCTCCTCAGTTTTTTAAATGTGCCGTTAAACTATGTAGTTAAACAAGATCGTGTAATTGTATCGGTGAAGGCAGAATAACAACGTGTTTAATAAAGCGCAACGGTTTGTTACGGTGTCGTCTAAAGTAAGATTAAGGCTATTAATTCCGAATAAACCATGATTTATGGTGAAACGACTCATTAATAAAACTAAGACCCCTTATATATTTGAAGGTGCTGTTACGTTTTGAGTGTACTGCATGTGGAGAATATTGTAGTACTCAAACGATGGTTATTTATATTCACATATCGAGTGAAAAGATAGAAAAAACAGGTATTTTTCGGTTTATCTCGTGCCAAGTGTAAGTGAGGTCACCTTCTTCGATTGCCTGAAGAGGGATGGATATTGGCTATATAATGATGAATCATCTGTTTTTCCATGGAAAAATAAGCGTTGTGACATTTGCGAAATTGGTTCTGTGTAGTGCTTGTCCTTCCTCTGTTGCCCTGAAATAGTGTTGCGTAAGAGTGGCTGAAGGCGAGCGTCTCAAACGTTGTGAGGGGTGAGTAAGGTAAGGCCGTAAAAAGATAGCGATTCTGTTTAAATGGCAGGGAAATAGCGAGAGGTGATGAAAGTTGTTTTATGTAATTGAGGTTGCAGTTTGCCATGGTGGGTAATGCTCAGCAGGTTAAATTTTCGATTCGGATTTCTGCCGAAGATTATATTTATTACTATAAGGGGCAGGCGACGCAGGTGATTGTGAATGCGCACGATGGTCGCCGAGTGCAATTCCCTGCGAGTTGTCTACAGCCCTTTGTATTGCATAACGGGATCAATGGTGTCTTTAGCTTGCGCTTTGATGCAGATAATAAACTAATCGGTTTAGAGAAAATTGGCGAGTTACCATAGTTTATGAATGAAATGAAAAAACTGCTTGAAGTGATGTCGCAACTACGCGACCCCCAAACCGGGTGTCCGTGGGACCTGGAGCAGGACTATCGCTCAATCGCGCCCTGTACGATTGAAGAGGCCTATGAAGTGGTGGATGCAATTGAGCGTGGTGATATGGATGACCTCTGTGATGAGTTGGGTGACCTGCTGTTTCAGGTCGTATTTTATGCTCAAATTGCCCAGGAGGAAGGGCGCTTTGATTTTGCGCGGGTGGCTGAAACCATTGCAGAGAAATTAATTCGCCGTCATCCGCATGTGTTTGATGATGTTGATGATGCTCAGGCGAGCAATCATCGCGCTACGTGGGAAAAAATTAAGGCGGATGAGCGCCGTAAAAAAGGTGTCGCTGCAGATAAACAAGGCACGTTGAATGGGGTTGCCGTGACGCTGCCAGCGCTAACGCGCGCAGTGAAGCTACAAAAGCGAGCAGCCCATGTCGGTTTTGACTGGCCTGAAATTGGTCAGGTGTTAGACAAAGTACAGGAAGAACTCGATGAGGTGCGTGAAGTGCTTGAGAAAAATCAGGGTGATCTGCGTATGCGGCATGAGGTGGGCGATCTATTGCAGGCGGTGAGTAATCTTGCACGCCATGCATCGATCGATCCAGAGCGCGCGTTGCGTGAAGCGAACCGGCGTTTTGAGCATCGCTTTGGCCTAGTTGAGGCGCAGTGCGTTGAGTTGGGCGTTTTGCCTCAGGATGTCAATTTGTCAACGCTTGATGCGATGTGGTTGAAGGCCAAATTGGCAGAATAATAGCGCTGAGTTTGCTGGATGCGCGCAATTCGCGTCATTTTTTTGTAATGCCGCGACTTTAGGTGGTCAAAATATGCCTCATGGCCGTAGTTAATTTTCTCTATCAATACAAACTGTTATTACCTTTGCGCTAATTTCCTCTCACTTTTGGCGTGATTAATGCCTATAACTGAATTGAAGGGATGGTATGTCGAACCGCTAATGATAGTGAAGGGTCTCGAAATGGCCATTACCGAAAAGGATGTTGGATGGCCTAGCAAGGATGTAAACCTGAACATTGGAGGATATGCAGATGATGGGCATGATGATAGAAGCAGTATTGGTGGCTTTCACATTGGGCTGTGTTATTGGAGCAGCGGTCGCAGTTCATTTGAAATCGTCAACTGACACTAGTAAGCAGTGGTCGGAAGACGTAGCGCCAGAAGATGAGTTACTGGTATATATAAAAGAAGAGCAGGGCCGTCAAAAGCGCCGTTAAGTAGGGGGGTGTTGGTAGTGAAAGTTATCGTTCTACAGCCCAGTGTGGCTAGCAGGTGTTGCTAGCAACTAAATTTTAGCGATTTGGCTAATTAGTTGTTTGCAGGTTCACGCTATCAACGCATTTAGGTGGGCTGCATGTAAGGCGATTTTTGCTATTTGCAATCCTCTGACGTGTCAATAAAGAGTCGCCAGAATTTTTTTCGCTCTATACTTACGTGCGATTCAAATCCTCTATATCACTTATTTTCTATTGATTTTAAACAAGTTTTTTCTAATTTAATTCTTGCTCGTCTTGGGCATAGCTTTCCACTATCTGAGCACATCAGGAGAATGCCCTTCAGTCGGGTTCTGACGTTTTATTTGTACTAAAATTAGGTGCCATTATGGCGCTGCCAATGCGTGCTAGTTTTGTGTTTTAAAAGCTACGGCTCGTCGTTGTTTGCGGTGTTAAGCTTTACACAATCGACTGGAAATTTTGCTGAAAAAGTAGTAAGTTATGCTGTTCTTTATTGCAAATTTTAGGTTTGAAATAGCACAACGATGGCGTACAAATTATTTATTAAGACCTTTGGTTGTCAGATGAACGAATATGACTCTGATAAAATGGCGGAGGTACTTGCAGCATCGCACGGTGCACAGCAGGTCGATTCCGCTGAAGAAGCGGATATTCTGCTGCTCAATACTTGCTCGATTCGTGAAAAGGCGCAGGAAAAAGTATTTCACCAGTTGGGCCGCTGGCGCGAGATGAAAGAGAAACAGCCCAATATCGTGATTGGTGTGGGTGGCTGTGTCGCTAGCCAGGAAGGGGAGGCGATTCGCGAACGCGCACCGTTTGTTGACTTGGTGTTTGGCCCGCAGACATTTCATCGCCTGCCCGAAATGCTAAGCGCAGTGAAGCAGCAGCGCCAGCCAGTGATCGATATCAGTTTTCCCGAGATTGAAAAATTTGACTGCATGCCAGAGCCAAAGGCCGATGGCCCGACGGCGTTTGTCTCGATCATGGAGGGGTGTAGCAAATACTGTACCTTCTGTGTGGTGCCTTACACCCGTGGTGAAGAGTTTAGCCGCCCATTTGATGATGTGCTGAGTGAAATTTCATCGCTAGCCAGTCAGGGCGTGCGTGAAGTGAATCTGCTAGGGCAGAATGTCAATGCTTACCGCCATGAGATGGAAGATGGCACTGAGGCTGATCTTGCGTTGTTGATTACCTATGTCGCTAGTATTGATGGTATTGATCGGATACGTTTTACCACCTCACACCCGGTTGAATTTAGTGACAGCTTGATCGAAGCGTATCGTGATGTGCCTGAACTCGTGAGCCATCTACATCTGCCGGTGCAGAGTGGTTCCGATCGGATATTGGGTGCGATGAAGCGCGGCCATACCGTGCTGGAATATAAATCAAAAATCCGTCATCTGCGTGAAACTCGTCCAGATATCAGCATGTCGTCTGATTTTATTATCGGTTTTCCCGGCGAGTCAGATGCCGATCACCGTGCCACGATGGCGCTGATTGAAGATATTGGGTTTGATCACTCGTTTAGTTTTATCTATAGCGCGCGTCCCGGTACGCTGGCGGCAGCTTTTCCTGATGACGTACCACATGCGGTTAAGCAGCAGCGGCTGGCGGAGCTGCAGAAGCGAATTATTGAGATGACAGCTGAGATCAGCACCTCAATGGTCGGCACTGAGCAGCGCGTGCTGGTAGAACGAGTATCGAAAAAAGACTCTGCACAGGTGGCAGGTCGTACTGACAATAATCGTTGGGTGAACTTTACCGCAGATCAGTCGTTGATAGGCCAGTTTGTCAATGTGTGCGTGACTGAGGCGTTGCCTAATTCTCTGCGTGGTGAGTTGACTTCAATGATTAAGTCAAATAATGGACGACATGTCGCGTAACATTTTTCAGTATAAATACATGACATACAGCGCGTAGGTATAGCTCAGGCTGTTACCGAAGCACGTTGTTTTCTTTTCCTTTCTAAATATGTGAATCCCATCTTGAGTGATAATCAACAGATTAGTGAACTGCTTTTAGAGCCTGTCGACAATCAGCGTCTGGCTGAACTTTGCGGCCAGTTTGATAGTCATTTGCGCCAGATTGAAGCGCACTTTGGTATTGAAATCAGCAATCGCGGTAATGATTTTCGCTTGGTGGGCAATCCCGATGCAGTGATTGAGGCAAGTAAATTATTGAAGACGCTGTACGCTGAAACCGATGGCGCAACGCTCGCGCCGTCGCAAGTGCAAATGGCGCTGCACTCTGCTCCTGCGCTGAAAGAGTTGCAGCAGCAGGTTATTGAGAGCGTGCAAATTCAGACCAAAAAAGGGGCGATCAAAGGACGCGGAATTAATCAGGCGATGTACTTACAACGTATTTTAGGCCATGAGATCAACTTTGGCATCGGCCCTGCGGGTACCGGTAAAACTTATCTGGCAGTTGCCTGTGCGGTTGAGGCGCTGGAAAAGGAAGAGGTGCGCCGCATATTGCTCGTGCGTCCGGCAGTTGAGGCGGGTGAGCGACTTGGTTTTTTACCGGGAGACCTGGCACAAAAGATCGATCCTTATTTGCGTCCACTGTATGATGCGTTGTATGAAATGCTTGGTTTTGAGCGTGTTGCCAAACTAATCGAACAAAATGTGATTGAAGTGGCGCCACTTGCCTATATGCGTGGGCGTACTCTGAATGAGGCATTTATCATTCTTGATGAGGCGCAAAATACAACCGTTGAGCAGATGAAGATGTTTTTGACCCGTGTCGGTTTTGGCTCGACCGTGGTGGTAACCGGTGATGTGACTCAGGTTGATCTTCCGCGTGGTAGCACCTCGGGGTTGCGCCATGTGATTGAAGTCTTGAAAGATATCAATGGCATTAGCTTCACCTTCTTTGAGTCGCAGGATGTGGTGCGGCACCCACTGGTGCAACGCATTGTGCAGGCTTATGCAGCCACAGAGGCGCAGGAAGAAAAAAATGGTGGGCAGCGTGGGCGTTGAGCTAAATCAGCCTGTGGATTACGATCTGGATTTAGTGCTAGACCTGCAAGTTGAATTATCGCAATCAAAAGATGCCGATCTACCCGTGAAGGCTGAATTAGAACAGTGGGTCGAAGCAGCACTTGAAGGTAAAATGGATGAGGCTGAACTCACCATACGCCTAGTCGAAAGCGGTGAAAGTGCTACGCTCAACCAGCAGTATCGCGATAAACCGGGGCCGACTAATGTGCTCTCATTTCCGTTTGAAGCACCTGCCGATGTGTCTCTGCCGTTGTTAGGGGATATTATTATCTGCGCCCCGCTAGTGGTGCAAGAGGCGCAGGCGCAAGGTAAAACTACACGTGCCCATTGGGCCCATTTAGTGGTGCATGGGGTTTTGCATCTGCGCGGTTATGACCATATTGATGATGGTGAAGCGCGCGAAATGGAAGATTTAGAGAGAAAAATCATGGCATACTTGAGATTCAACGATCCATATATGGATGATGGCGTCGCACCATGATGATGACAATTTTAGCGTTGATAAGTGGAGAGCCAATGAAACCAGGAACAGGACAACGATGAACAGCGATCGATCACCCGAGCCGGCGACTGCAAAAGATAGCTTCTTGGGTAAACTGAAGAAGGTATTTGCACAGGAACCGGCGGACCGGGTAGAACTTATTGAGAGCTTGCGTGAATCTCAGCAGCGCGATCTGCTGGATACAGATGCCCTCACCATGATCGAAGGGGTGCTGGAAGTTTCTGAAATGCAGGTGCGGGACATCATGATCCCGCGTTCACAGATGGTGGTAGTGGAGCGTGATGTACCACTGAAAGAGATTTTGCCAGTGATTGTTAAATCAGCCCATTCGCGTTTTCCGGTCATTGGTGATGGTAAAGATGAAGTTGAGGGCATTTTACTTGCAAAGGATCTATTGCCCTATGCGCTTGATGGAAGCAAGCCCTTTAACGTGCGTGATGTGTTGCGCCCAGCGGCATTTATCCCCGACAGCAAACGCCTCAATGTTTTATTGAAAGATTTTCGCGCAAGCCGTAACCATATGGCGATTGTGGTCGATGAATATGGCGGCATTGATGGTCTGGTGACGATTGAAGATGTGCTGGAGCAGATCGTTGGTGAAATTATTGATGAACATGATGTGGCGGAAGATAGCTATATCATGAAGCATAGCGAGGTCAGTTTTACCGTTAAGGCACTCACTCCAATCGAAGAGTTCAATGAGTATTTTGAATCTGAATTTAGCGATGACGATTGCGATACGATTGGTGGTTTAATGATGCGCTCTTTCGGCCACTTGCCTAAACGTGGTGAGAAATGTGAAATTGGTTGTTTCCACTTCAAGGTGCTACATGCTGATAGTCGTCGTATTCATCTGCTACAGATGAGCTTGCAGGCAGAAGGCGCGGCTACTTCAACAACTAATCAGTAAGAGGGCTGCGCTTGATGTTCGCAACATGGCGCGGCGATTTACTGGCATTGATAGCAGGTGGCCTGTTACCGTTTGCATTTTCGCCCTATGATTTTTATCCGTTAGCGATAGTTTCGTTAGTCACTATCTTTCTTATCTGGCTTGATAGCACGGCACGGCGCGCAATGTGGCGCGGTCTGTTGTTTGGCATTGGCATGTTTGGTGTCGGTGTCTGGTGGGTTTTCATTAGCATACACCACTATGGCAATGTTGGCTTTGTGCTCTCGTTCTTTATCACTTCGGTATTTGTATTGGTGTTCGCAACATTTCTTGCGATGACCGGTGGCGTAGCTGTGAAGTTTCGACAGCGCTTTAATTTGTCAGCCACGGCGGCGTTGTTATGGTGTTTTCCGGCGGTATGGGTGCTATTTGAATGGGTTCGTGGCTGGATGTTTACAGGGTTACCATGGCTCAATGTGGGTTATAGCCAGATCGAAACACCGCTCGGTGGTTTTGCTTCATTGCTGGGTGTTTATGGTGTCTCACTTGCGGTTGCACTAAGCGCTGCATTTATTGCGATTGTGATTCGCAATATCTATATTGGTCAACAATCATTTCATATTGTTGCGTTGGCACTATTATGGTGTGGTGGTTTGTTGGCAAATCAGCTGAACTGGGTATCGCCTGCGGGTGAACCGATGAAAGTGACATTGATACAGGGCAACATCCCGCAAGAATTAAAGTGGCTACCATCAATGAAAGTACCCACCATTGATCTGTATGCACAGCTGACACGCGAAAACTGGGAAAGTGACCTGATCATCTGGCCAGAGACGGCATTGCCCGGCTTTTTTCATGAATCAGGCAATTTTCTTGCTGGGCTTGCCGCAGAGGCGCGTTTTAATAATACGGATATTTTATTGGGGCTGGTCTATCTCGATAGAGAGCAGCGACAGTACTACAATACGATGATGAGTCTTGGTAGTGCCACTGGCTTTTACCACAAGCGCCACCTGGTACCCTTTACTGAATATTTGCCACTAAAAGAGTGGTTGTCGGTGCTCGTTGATATTATTCAGGTGCCGATGTCAGATTTCAGTGCGGGGTCGGATGATCAGCGCCCGCTACCAATAGCCGGGCAAAAGGTCGGCATCTCTATCTGTTTTGAGGATGCCTTTGGGGAAGAGGTGATTATGCAACTTCCGGAGGCAACACTACTGGTTAATGTGAGTAACGATGCTTGGTTTGCGGATTCAAGTGCGCCGCATCAACACCTGCAGATTGCACGGATGCGCGCTAAAGAGAGTGGGCGACCTCTGTTGCGGGCAACTAATACTGGGGTCTCTGCGATCATTGACCATCAGGGGCGCTTTCAATCGATAGCGCCGCAGTTTGAAGAGACCACGCTAAGCGATGTCGTGGTGCCGATGCAAGGTGCAACGCCCTATGTCATGGTGGGTAATGTTGCTATATTGGTTCTGCTGCTGGGGTTGCTGTTAGTGCCTTTAGTCAGGCATCGGTAGCACATAGTCGGCGAATGGTGACAGAAAGGAGTTGCGTGTGATATGAGTCATCGAGCGATTAGTCAAACCATTTTAGCGACCGTGCTTACGCTGGTCTATCCCTTTGCTGTTATCGCTGAAATACGTACCGAAGCGGTTCAGCCATTGAGCGGTGTTGAAATAGTGGAGCGCTGTTATTACAAAAATGGAGGGGAAGACCAGCGCTCCCGTCTGTTGGTAACCAGTACCTTGGCCAATGGTAGAAAAGTCTCTAGTAAATATATTCGTTTGTGGAAAAATTATGGTGGCAAAGATGGCATTGTTGATAAGGTAGTGCTTTACACTGCGTCTGCACATAACCAGAGACTAGCCTTTATGCGCTGGGGTTATGTCAATGGCAGCGATAGGCTTGCGGATCAGTGGGTCTATCTGCCAGAGATGCGCATTGTAAAACGAATCTCAAAGCGTTCACCGGAAGAGATGGATTGGGGCTTTAGTGATGATGACCTACGGGTGCGCGATATCGATGAAGATGAGCACCGTTTTGTTGAAGAACGAACGGTGGAAGGAAAAGCGTTTTATATTGTTGAAAGTACTCCTAGGCATGATCCTGTTTATGGAAAGCGCATCTCATGGTTTAGTAAAGGTAAAGATTGGGAGCACTGCCTTGAAAGCCGCGTTGACTATTTTGATAAAGAGATGAAAATGGTCAAGAAGCAGTTTGTTACTTGGCGGAAAATTAAAGAGGCATGGGTGTGGGAAACAGGGATTGTGAAAAATTTCAGAGCAGATTCAACTATTGTTTATGATGCGAGAGAGATTGAAGTTAATGTCGGTTTGAAGGATCGAGAGTTTTCTACACGTGCTTTGGCGCGAGGGTATCGGCGGTGAAGTGGTTTTTATTTGACTAGGTAATTACTGCGCTGAATTTTTTCTCGGTTTATTATTTGAATATTGCTTCTTTTTTAAGTTATGTATGAGATTGAGAGTTATTCATGAAGTGGATTGTTATCGCGATAGTCTTGTCGTTGTTTATTGTTTTTCCAAAGAAGATGTTTGGAGGCCTTGGTGTGTTGGTGTTGGCCGGAAGTGCTGTTGGTGGGTTTTTATATTATCAGGACTGGGCAGACAAAAGAGTGGTTGAGGCGGTTTCTGTATCTGTTGAGTATTCGTTGGGGTTTTGTGATGAATCGTCACCGCTTAAAATTACAGTTGATAATCTTAGTGATAAAATAGTGAGACTGGTAGAATGGAATATCGTCGCTCATCAAGTGGGTTTTAGTAACGATCTTGCGATTTCTGGATCGCAAATTTATTCACAGCATAAAGTACTTGGGCCTAAAATGCATTGGATTGGTTGCGTCAGCTTACCTAAGCTGAAGAGAGATATTGAGAAGGTCTCTGAGTTGATGTTTTCAATTAAAGATAAAGATGTGGTTTTTGAATGAGGCCTACTAATCTACATACTTTGCGTATCTTGCGAGTTGTATTATTTAGAGTCTCCTCAAAAACAATAACTAACTGATATATATGAGTTAATTACTACTTTCTGATATAATAGTGAGGCTGTAAATAATTCTGTGTAACTGCCCTTTTTAAATATGAGGGGCTAACTGCTCCTCAAACTCAATCATAAAGTGATTCATCGCTTCTTTCCAGTTTCTAATCGGCATGGTACCCAAAGCACTTCGTGGGGCAGGCTCTCCATTTCTTCGATGCCGCTTGTACGGCTAGGTAAACGACTTTGGTCGCAGCATCATCACTCGGGAACAGTTTGCGTGTCTTAACTGATTTACGAATCACACTATTGAGCGACTCAATCG
>QIHH01000123.1 GCA_003230195.1 Gammaproteobacteria bacterium | reverse complement strand
CTAAAAATTGCCGCTGAAACCAGAGCTAAACTGGAAAGTATTCCGGCATTGCAAAAGCCTTTTAATCCTATTACAACAGCTAAAAAAATGGGGTTATTTGAGTAGTGGCGATTTTTTTGGACGGAAGCGATGCGTGCTGAGCCAACTGTAGCGCGTAAACAGATCACATTTATCGCACAAGAGCAGATATTTCAATTTTCCATTATTTCGCCTTGTAGAACAAACACCTTGTAAAGGTGTTGTTGGACAGACCGGTCTCAATGAACTGTATTGAAACGCGTTTCCGATGGGACTTAGTGCAGCGACTTAGTGCAGCCACCCGAAATGGATGAGGAGATTGTTTTTCCCTGTTTAGGCAGTGGAATGACTGAAATTTTGTATTGAATCATAAGTTGTATCTGTGATACAACTACATTTTAGTAGTGGAGTTCAGGATGCGTCTTTTGGTTCGGGCATAATTTATCTGTTGAGTTACTTGGAGGATCAGTGTGATGAGTCAAAGTGTTTATGAAAAAATTGGTGGGGATGCGGCAGTTAATGCGGCGGTTGATCTCTTTTACCGTAAAGTGCTGGCTGATGATCGAATTAATGGTTTTTTTGATGGCACCGACATGGAAAAGCAGGCGGCTAAGCAGAAAGCTTTCTTGACGATGGCGCTAGGTGGCCCCAATAATTACACGGGTGCAGATATGCGAAAAGGGCATGCCCATCTGGTTGAAAAAGGGTTAAATGATGCTCACTTTGATGCTGTGATGGAACATCTCGGGGCTACATTAAAAGAGCTAGGCGTGCCGGATGATTTGATTGGTGAGGCTGCGGCGATTGCAGAAAGCACTCGCAATGATGTATTAGGCAAGTAATTGAATTGAGACTAAGAGGCTAATTATGGCCAAAGTCGTCTACCAGGGCCGCTCGTATGAGCGGCGAGACGATGAAACGGTATTGCGCTGTCTGTTGAGAAACGATGTGCGCGCTCCGTATTCATGTGAAAGTGGTGCTTGTCAGTCTTGCACGATGCAGGCAACGAAAGGTGTTATCCCGTCGAACGCTCAGGAAGATCTCAAAGAGACACAAAAGGTACTCGGTTATTTTAAGCCCTGTGTCTGTAAGCCTAAAGGGGATCTTGAGGTGGTGGCGCTTGATGATGCGCATCAACAAAAGCAGCAGCTAACGGTTGTTGAGAAATCATTTTTAAATGATGAAATATTACGCCTAAGACTTTCTTGTGATGAGTCTTTTAAATACCATGCTGGGCAATTTATTAATCTTTTTAAAGAGGATTTAATTCGCAGTTATTCACTGGCGTCATTACCTGATAGTGATCGTACGCTTGAGCTTCATATCAAACGTGTGCCGTTGGGGGTGGTCAGTCACTGGCTGTGTGATGATGTTCAGGTTGGTGATCAATTATCAGTAGCCGGGCCGATGGGTGAATGCTTCTATCATGAAACGGGCCGTGAAGAGGGGTTATTAGCGGTGGGCACAGGCTCAGGGCTTGCGCCTTTATGGGGGATTGTGCGTGATGCGCTTACGCATGGTTTTGATAAGCCGATTATTCTTTGCCATGGCGGAATGACACCAGAGCTACTTTACTATGTTGATGAGTTACGTCTGCTAGAGAAGAGGTATGGTAATTTTAATTATTATCCCTGTGTATCCGGTATTGATGAAAATGCGCTTCCCGCGGACATCTCCTGGGGCTTTCCAAATGATGTTGCGTTTGCCTTACAGCCTGATTTGGTGAAATGGCAGCTCTTCCTTTGTGGCCACCCTGAAATGGTGATTAATGCTAAACGCAAGGCTTTTTTGCAAGGGGTTGCGTTGCAAGATATTCATGCGGACCCTTTTTTACCAGCATCGCCACCCGCGTAAATTATTAGTTTATTTGGATTTTCTCTTGCTGAGGGGAGGGCTGTCTGGTAGTATTCACCTCGTCGTAAATACAGGTGCGGGGTGGAGCAGTTTGGTAGCTCGTCGGGCTCATAACCCGAAGGTCGTAGGTTCAAATCCTACCCCCGCTACCAACACTATAGACGGTTCAGATAAGTGGTTGTCATTGACAATAATTTACCTGAGCCGCTTTTTTATGCCTCAGTTATTAGGGCAAGCTTTTTATAGGTTTCTCCTGTGAAGCTATTGTTAGAATGCCTGCCAAATCTCCCATATAAATCAATAGATAGATCTCCTTGTTCAGGGTTGGGCGTGAAAATAATTTTCTATCGATTACGCTAAGCTGGGCTTCGTCACATACCGAATCCCAGTTAGTTTCTATAGCTTCCTTTTGTTGTTCAAAAATTGCGCGAGCATCTTGTTCAGCAATAAGGCAGGAGTATGCAGCTTCTAGGTATATTTTTAATTGGCTTAGATTATTATTGCCTGATATTAACATTGCATGTGAAGCCTCATTGCCAGAACGCTCTTGAGGGCATATATGCCCGTAGCGATTAAGATTTAGGTGTCACTGCACACCCTCTTTATTCCATGGTTGCATTGAAATTCCTCGCAATAGAACAACTATTACTTGTCATTTCGCCTTGCCATGAAATAAAAATAACGCACATTGACACCTAAATCCCAAACGCCACGGGTATATCATATGCAGATGTTAGGCTTAAATCTTTTCCATTCCAAAAAGCCGCGTGATTACGAGCATGGTCATCCGTATTGCCGCAAAGTACATTGAAGGTCAGGCGGGAGAATAACTCTATCAATATATCTTTTGGATCGTTAAAACGGTAACGAATAATTTCAGCCGGCGTCCGAGCGTAACACCGGGATAAATTAAGAGATTGGTTTGGAGTTGGTAGTGACCACCACAACCGGCTGTAAAGGTGGTATGACTGTCATACAGAATTTAGTACGAACATGGCTACCTTGTTATCTTGATATAAAGGATCCTAGGAGTCTGTCGGATTTAGGTGATCGTGGCGAGAAAATGGGCCGAAATGGATTTTTCGCAGTAGATTCACCCTAAGTCCGACAGACTCCTAGGCCTGTGGACTGCTTCTTTATCTGGCTTAAACTTACCCCGCTTTTTTTGTCATTTTTTGTAACCAGCAAACCAATGCAGGCAGTAGAAATACAGCCCCCAGCATATTTACCAGAAACATAAACGTGAGTAGTATGCCCATGTCTGCCTGGAATTTGAGTGGTGAGAAGATCCAGCTGGTGAGGCCAATGGCGAATGTGACGGCGGTAAAGAGTACCCCGCTGCCGGTCTGGCAGAGGGTTTTCCAGTAGGCTTCATAGAGTGAGCTTTCGGTTGCCATAAATTCGCGTAGGCGGCTGTAGATATAAATACCGTAATCGACACCGACACCGACACCGAGCGCAACAACGGGCAGGGTGGCGACCTTGAGACCGATATCCATCATCGCCATTAATGCGTAAGCGAGCAGTGATACCAGACCAAGCGGGAGCATAATACAGAGCGCTGTACCGATGGAGCGAAAGGTAATGAAGCACAAAGCAAAGATTGCGCTGAAGAGATACAGCAGAATCGGGAATTGTGCCCGTTCGATCTCTTCATTGGTGGCGGCCATTACGCCGACGTTACCGGTGGCGAGTAAAAATTTCACTTCATCAGATGGGTATTGGGCACGGTAATCTTTAACCGCTGTCACAATCGTCTGAATAGTGGTTGCTTTGTGGTCGTTGGTGAAAATAAGTACCGGCATGACGCTGCAATCGGTATTTAACAGGCCGCTGCTAGTCGGTATATAGGAGACTGACTGGGCGAGGGCGGACTCATTACGTGGCAATACACGCCATTTCATCGCACCTTCATTCCATCCTGCATTAATGGTTTTGGCAATGCCTGGCATCGCTACGACGGACTGTACCCCTGCAACGTTTTGCATATGCCACTGAAAGTTATCGATGGCACGCATTACGCTATGTTTGATACACCCTTCAGGATTGGTTTCAACGATCACCGTTAACACATCAACGCCGATTGAAAACTTTTCAGCGATGATCTGGGTGTCTATGTTGTAACGGGCGTCACTGCGTAGCTCAGGTACGCCACGCTGCAGGTCACCAATGCTGACCTCTAATGCTTTCCAGCCGCCGACTATGGTGAGCAGCAGTGACAGCGCAATAATGATCGTGGCAGGTTTAGTGGTGGCAGCCAAGGCGATAATGCGCCAGACTTTTTTCATTCGCTCGGCACGCTTTTTCAATTTATTCATCTGCTGTGCGCGGGGTGTGATGTATGAGATCAGGATCGGCAGTAGTAGCAGGTTGGTGAGAATGATCACGGCGATTCCGAGGCTGGCGGTGATTGCCATCTCCTGGATGACCTGGATTTCAATCAGGTAGATCGTAATGAAGCCGAGTGTGTCACTGGCAAGTGCGATGGTGCTGGGAATCAGCAGACGGCGGAAGCAGATGCGTGCAGCGGCTTCCGGGGGTTGCCCGCCCGCAATCTCAGTGAGTTGGTTGCCCACCATCTGCACTCCGTGGCTAACTGCAATGGCAAACACCAGAAACGGGATGAGGACTGACATTGGATCGATGCCGTAACCAAGGATCGGCAGTAACCCTAGTTGCCAGATCACTGCAATCACCGCGCTGCTAAGTAGCGCGGTGGTGAGGCGGATTGAGCGAGTATTGGCGTAGGCGAGCAGGGCGGTGATGAAAAATGCGATTGCAAAAAATATCACCACACGGGATGCGCCGTTGGCAATGTCACCGACTGCTTTGGCAAAGCCGATGAGGTGGATGTCGAGTGAAATATCAATGTTGTCGTTTTGGTATTTCTGGCGGATTTTCTCTTCTAGCTGATCAGCCACTTCGATGTAGTTGAGTGGTTCACCGGTTTGAGGGTGGAACTCTTGTAGCTGTACGCTGATCAGCGCGCCACTGAAATCATTGGCGACCAGGCGGCCAACAATGCCGGCCTTGATAATGTTCTGGCGAACTTGCTGGAGCCTTTCCGGGGTCGGCTCAAAGTCAGCGGGAATGACATTACCACCGGCAATGCCATCTTCTACTACCTCTGTGAAACGTACATTGGGGGTGAAGAGTGAGGTGACGCGGGTGCGGTCGACGCCGGGGATAAAAAACACTTCATCGGTAACGGCGGCCAGATGGTCGAAGAAGGGTTTGTTGAAAATATCACCCTCTTTTACCATTAACGCGATAAGAATACGGTTGGCACCACCAAATGATTGTTGGTGTTTGCTAAAGGTCTGCATGTATTCATGCTTCATTGGCAAAAGTTTGGTAAAACCGGCATCAATACGCAGTTGGGTGGTGAAGTAGAGCATTACCGCGGTGATCACCACAAAGAGTGCAATCACCACTAAGCGGTGAGCGAACAGAATGCGTTCCAGCATGGCGCTAATGTTATTCATTGGGGTGTGAAGCGGGTGATGCCTGACTCACCAATGAGAATAATGGCATCATCGCCTTGCAACATGGCAGAAATGCCGCTGCGCCCTGGCAGCTGTTTTAACTCGATGTCACTTCCATTGCAGCGCGGCGCGATAAGCAAGGTGCCGCCGAGGCCACTGATATAACAGCGCCCATCACTTCCTTTTAATCCGGCGGTTAGCATCGCGGTGGTGTTAGTCTGGATCGCCTGCCACTGTTCCCCATGGTTGCTGGAGAAGAACAGGTGGCCCCTCAGGCCAAATAAAAAAAGTGACTGTTGGCTGGTTGGCAGTGAGCCAAAAAAAGAGCCGAGATAGGGAGAAGGTAGCGGCCGCCACTGTTGGCCATTATCATCAGAGCGATAAATCATCCCTGCTTCGGCGGCGATGATCAATGCGCCATCATGGGTGGGCGTGATGTGGTTGAGGTGAAAGTCATCCTCTTCGCTGATTATATTGCGTTGCCAGCTGTCACCACCATCCTCGGTGGTGAGTAGCAGGCCATAGGCACCGATTGCAAGGCCGTGTTGTGCATTGCTGAACCAGACATCGAGTAGCGGTGTCTGCTCATCGATATCGCTATAAACCAGTTGCCAGCTTTTTGCACCGTCCCGGGTGCGTAGAATGGTAGCATCGTGACCCACCGCCCAGCCAAGCTGTGCATCATGCAGGTGAACGCCGGTTAACAATGTTTGTGTGGGTACACTTGCTTGTAACCAGTGATGGCCTTTATCAATGCTATAGAGAATATGGCCACGTTCACCCACGGCCACCATTAACCCAGCCTGTTGTGCGCCGTCGAGTAGCAGTGAATGAACAGCGAGTTTTGATGGTACTGCGGTGGCACTATCATTCTCAGCTGCGATGGCGGCAGTAGAGAATGATGTGCTGAATAGCAGCGCAGTCGCGATGAGAACATGCACGGCCAGTGTTGCATGAGGTCGCAAAAGGTTCATGCGGTGTTAAAGGTTGTGGCTATGTTATCTGTTTCGCTATGGTTGATTTCGTTAGCGTCGACCCGCACGTCGCAGTGCTGCCGGGGTGTAATCGGCCGCGCTACGTTCAAAGCCAAATTCATACATTTTATCTTCATTGTCGAGTCCAAAAGCAAGGTAGCGTCCTGCCTGTAGGTCGGTATGGACTTCAAGTGTGGTCCACAACATTGGCATTTCATAGTAGTTGATCACGTGGCCTTCTGAAACGCGCCATAACTGGTCACGGTTGTCATATTGATCAACTAGCAGAATTTGCCATGAGTCTTCATCGATATAAAAGGTGCGGCGTTTATAGAGGTGGCGCATGCCTTCTTTTACAGTGGCTTCAACGATCCACACGCGGTGTAACTCATATCGCAGATGTTCCGGGTTAACATGCAGTGGTTTTAGAATGTCATCGTATTTCAAGCTGTCGCTATGTAGTTTGTAGCTGTTATAGGGGACGTAGATCTCTTTACGGCCGACGAGTTGCCAGTCATAACGTTCTGGGCTGCCGGTAAACATATCGTACTGGTCGGTGGTGCGCATGCCGTCTGAAGCGATGCCAGGGTTATCAAATGCAACATTGGGTGCGCGACGTACCCGTCGTTGACCGGGGTTATAGAGCCACGCCTTACGTGGTTCTTTGAATTGATCCATCGTATCGTGTACCAGTAAGATGCCACCAGCAAGGCGAGGTGGTGCTAGTACCTGCTGTTTAAAATGGAGGGTGATGTTATTGAGCTTCTCTTCGGTCATCCCCTCTTTGGCGTATTGCATGTGGAATTCATCATAAAACTTCACCAAGGTGTAGTCGCCATTTCGGTTGGGTGCAGCCTGAGAAAAATGGCGTGCGGTGGTGACGCCGCGCCAGCGTAAAATATGGTTCCAGATAGCCTCCAGTCCTGAACTGGCAAGCGGAAAAGGGATGGTGGTGGCTGCACCGGTAACGCCATTGCCATTCTCGGTTAACGCTGCGTGCGAGGCATTTTTGATCGCTGCATCATAGATACGTTGCGGTGCCGCAGCACTGCGGTGGGTTGGGTAAACATTGATATAGAAGCTGTCGTAGGCTTCGAGCATCGCTTTGTGACCGGCCGAGAGTTTATCGGCATGTTGCACCATATTATCTTTGGTGATGGTGAACAGTATTTTGTCATCAGAATAAGGATCGGGGTGATGGTCACCTTTTTTATAGCCTGCAGGAGGAGTGGTAATACCGCCCTCCCACGGGGGGATGGTGCCATCACTATTGCCCGCCTTGATTGCACCCATTGGGGTGAGATCATTTCCAAGGCGTGCAATTTCATCGGCGCTCGGTTGGGCCATCGCAGTGATCGATAGTGTGCTAAGTGTCATCGCAAACAGAAGTGACGTGGCGCTGCTGGTTGAGAGGCGTCTGCTGGTTGAATGTTGTGTCAGTATTGTCATTGCGCTGCTCCTTAGAACGAGTATTTGATGTTGGCCGCAATGAAATCGCGATCGTTAATCAGGTTGTAGCGCCCCGCGCCGCTGAAACGGGTGTAGCTGATGTCCGCACTGTAAATATTTTGATAGTCGCCGCTGAGACCGAGTGTAATCGCCCGGCGGCCTTCAATAAAGTTACCGGCGGGTCCTGGGGAGATGCCGTTAACATCATGCTGCCAGGCGATGCGGGGTGCGAGGTTAATGCTGCTAAAGACGTTGTCGAACTGCATCCTGGCTAGCAGACGGTAGCCCCATGAGACTTGATCTGCAAAGCGCTCTGCCGCTTCATAGCTATTCTGGTGAAGCGCTGTGAGGTTGGGGTTACCACTGACAAAGGTGCCGGGGCCATTAAGCCGCAACACTTCTTTGTCTGGCATATCAAGCACGGTGGTGACACCCACTTCGCCTAGTAATACGGTGGCGTTGGCACCCCAGGCGGGGCCGAACATCTTGGTGGCGGTGACCTGGGTCTGGGTGACATCGCGGCGTAGATAGCCGGGGATCACGGTATCAAACCCGACTAACCCTAGCTGCCCCTCACTGGCGAGTAGTGCCGCTCCGGTGAGGCCGGGGCTCAGGTTATCTTGAGCGCCAAGGGCTGCGAGTAGAATTTCAATGTCATCAATCTGTAGCGGTACATCCTGGCGGTAAGAGACCTCGCCCTGTAGTGCAATACCCGAACGCCCTAGCAAGGTGTTAAAACTCAGGCCATAGAGTTTGATATCTTCAGGATAACTGATGAAATAACGGGCAGTTTCAACATAGCTCTGGCCGCCAGGATCAACGCCCGCAGCGGCAGCGGCAGAGCCAGTGATGGCGCCAATCAACGGCAGGCGGCTGTGATAATTGATGTAATAGAAACCAAATTCGGTGTTATTAAGCGCTTCAGAATAGTAACGGAAGGCGAGGCCAAACTGGCCACTATCTTTTGCTTCTTGGTCGGGTGCGCGTGCCACCACTGCGGTGGTGGCGGGTGGTGAAACAACCGTGCCCGATGAAATTTGATCGGGCACGGCTCCCCAGCCGAGCATCACACGGCTGCCGCCATCTGCTGCAAAATCATTGGTACTGAAATAGGAACCGACTGGGTCCGCTCTGGTCTCTTCCCATTTTAGCTGGTAGAAGAGTTCAAGACTGGTGTTATCGCTGGTATCCATCGCGGCAGAAAGAATCGGTACCGGAATTAATGCTTCGCGCAGCTCAGCGCCGGGTACCCGTATCTTGGAGGCATCCACCGGGTTAATGGTATTGATGCTGTTCTGAATAAAGGTACTCTCACCCCAGCTAAGCAGCTGGTTGCCGATGCGCACTTCGGCGGGCTGGTTGCTAATATCAAACTGGCTCCACAGGTAGGCATCGAGCAGTCGCACATCGCTGCCTGCCAGATCCAGCGTCTCTTCGCTTAACGGCGTACGTGCGCGATCCCCTTTCTCATTTTCAATGTCATAGAAGGCAGAGGCGCGTACAAAGGCGCCGTAGTTCTGGTAGCTCAGCTCCATTTCGGAGGTCACTTTGAATACGTTGCTGATAATGCCTTTATCATAGTTGAGGTTGCCGTCGTCACTATTGGCACCAAAGGCAGTGCCGCCGTTGGCGATGCCAATAATGCTCTGGTCACGGCTCTCCACGCGAGTGGCAATGCCGTATGAGAGGGTGGTGTCGAGCTGTCCCTGAAGGCCGTTGTGACTAAAACTGACCGCATGACTGAGGCCGCAGGTTAATAACAGTGTGGACGCAGTAGTGGCGACGATGAGTTTATTATTCATAATATTTATCCCTGTTCGTCAGGCCGGTTATTCAACAATCGAAGTGTCGCTGATGGAGACGGTGGTGCCCCCGCTTTCCAGAAATGTGACTGCCGCACTTTGCATAACGTTGGTCGCCGTCACGTTTTCCGCAGGGTCAAGCAGTGATGCATGACCACCAGCAGTGAAACGAATTTGCGCCAGTTGCTTACCTCCAGGAGTAGCGGTGCTGCTAAAACGAGTCAGCCCGAGTAGTGCTGCCAGTGGGTCGGTACCGGAAAGCGGTGCGGGTACGGTACCGGCGGGTGCGTCGGCCATCACATTGATCGGAATCACCTGGTCGGGCAGATTGCTTGCGCCATCGCCGACCACTTCAAACAGCAGTAAGCCACGCCCGCTCGCCGCTGCCGCTGCATAGTTGCCTGGGTCGCCACTGTCCACCAAGGTTTGTGCGGCAGCCATGAAGCTTTCGTAATCGACTGTGCCTTTAGTGACCCCCGCTGCGGCAAGGCCAGCGGCAATCACCGGGCCGAAAGAGGCGGAGCCATCCAACAGTTTGGCAATGCCACTGCCCGGCATGCCCAGCACTGCCTCTTTGACCCCTGGTTCAAGTGCGAGAAAGGGGATGCCCGCCATCGCGCCGAGAGAGTGGCCGATGAAATAGACATTGCTGGTATCAAAATCTGCCCCGCCAGTGTCGTAATCCATCGTAGCGAGTGACTCAAACAGGGCAAATAGATCGGCCACGCTCTGGCGCACATTATCACGCGTGACGGCCAGGTTGGTGAGGTTGATGTAGTGTGTGCCTGATGTATCAGCGGTGTTGTCACTGCCGGGTGCACGGGTGGTATTGTTAACGAGGTCGAGATCAAAGGTACGTTCAATATCACTGTGAAGCGGCGATGTTTCTGGTAGGCCATGTAGCGGCATATCAATTGCTACCGTGGCAAACCCAGCACTGGCGAGTGCATCGGCAATGGCCAGCATGGCGGTGCGGTTGCTGGTGATGCCGTGTTGAAAGATCACCACTGGCCAAGGGGCGGAGCCTGTTTTGGGGATAGAAAGCAGTAACGGCACCGTTTCATCGCTGCTCTTAACGGGGGTGGGATTAAACTGGGTTAGGTTTGAACGATCTCCATTTTCATCTACTGGCCCCTGCCAGAAGTTGCTTAGCGGGTCGGTAGGGGTTGTGCCATTGGTTAAGTAGTACGGCAGGGTGAGTGAGCCAACATATATATCAGCCAACCCAGCGCCAAGAAAGGCGGCGGTGTCGCCGATAGATGTTGGGTTTATCGCGCTTACCCCGGTTGCATTGGTACGAGCAACCGCCAGGACATCACCAATTGATTGCGTGGTAAAGCTCCAGCTAAGCACTACCGATTCGCTGTTAATCCCTTGGCCTGCGAGTGCAATTTCTTGTGCGTTGGTGAGTAGGCGCAGTGGCTCAAGGGCGGCTGCCTCGGCGTCTAAAAGGGTGGCGACCTGACTTACTCCGCCGCCGTCGACCAGCGGTGAGGTCGACTGGCTGAACAAGTAAGTGACCTCAGCAGTCGCAGTGCGGCCATCATTGCTCTGAATGCCGCTAGTGAGTGCGACCATGTAACTTGTTTTTGCTTTAAGCGGTACCAGCGGGCTGATGATGAGCGTTTTTCCATCGGGGTCAACCGGTGAGACGCTGGCGATAAATTCAGTGCCGTAGTGCAATGTGCGCACCACGCCAGTGACTGCACCACCAACACCGCTGAGGGTAACCTCGTATAGATGAACCGTTTGTGGCGTGAGTGTAGCGGCCTCTATCGCAAGGCTAAAGGTTGTTTTGATCGGTGCGATGGTTGAAAAGCCATCCTGTGTATTGAGTGCAATTGAAGGATCGGAAAAGTTGTCTGCATTGGCAACAGGGATGTTGAGTGTGTCATCAGTGTTATGATCAGATGCTCTGAACAGCAGGTTCGATGGAAAAGGGATAATGCTATCAGCAGGGGCGAATAGCGCAGCGAAGCCAGTATTTGAACGATCAATCTGAAGATCACCCTCAATCTCGTTGTCTATACCGCCACACGATGCGAGTAATAAAGTACAACTAACCGCCAATGCCGCAAAATTTTTGGGATAATGCATATTCCGACCTCCTGAATAAAA
>QIHH01000022.1 GCA_003230195.1 Gammaproteobacteria bacterium | reverse complement strand
CGTTCTATTTCGAGCTTTTGTGATTGAAGAACGGACGAAGACGGGCTGAAGCCGGGATGCCAAACCGGGAAGTTATTTCGTGCACGTTCCTTAGCAGTCCGCTTTGGGTTACAACACACAGTTTCAGCGCACAACTTCTAACGCAAAATAAACAACCCCGCAGCAAGCTGCGGGGAATTGAACCCAAAGAGATTAAAAAAAACAAAAAAGTATTCTTCAGTAAGTTTTAATATCTTGCAAGGAATGGCTATGACGGTAGTAGTACAAAACCAAGAGGCGCGTGTTCGCGGGACGGTACAAGGCGTCGGATTTCGCCCCGCAGTATATCGCTTGGCAATAGAGTGTCATTTAAAGGGTGAAGTCTTCAACGATGATGACGGAGTATTGATACGTCTATCTGGCAGCCCGAATGCACTTCAACTTTTTTTACGTAAACTAAAGACCGAAGCACCACCTTTGTCCAAGATCGATACTATTGAAGTACAAAATATCAGCGACAACTGGCAGTATGACGACTTTAGCATCAGCATCAACCATTCTGATCACGATGATGGTAATACCGAAATCACCGCTGATGCGGCCAGCTGTAAAACCTGCCTGGATGAAGTCTTTAATCCAGATGCGCGGCGCTATTTTTACCCCTTCACAAATTGTACGCATTGCGGCCCACGCTTATCTATTATTCATGGTATTCCTTATGATCGCAGCAATACCACCATGAACAATTTTCCCTTATGTAAAGCATGTGGTGCAGAATATCAAGACTCCCTGGATAGACGTTTTCACGCCCAACCTATAGCCTGTCATAAATGTGGGCCAAAACTTGCGATTCATAGCGAAGCTAAAATAATAGCTGCTATTAATAGCAATATAAATATAGAAGAACAATCTTTTCAGTATTTACAGCAGGTCAATCAAGCATTGTTGGCAGGAAAAATTATCGCCATCAAAGGTTTGGGTGGTTTTCATCTATGCTGTGATGCCAGTAATCATCAAGCCGTTAGCTTATTGCGCAAACGCAAACAACGCTATGCCAAACCTTTTGCGTTAATGAGTCATGATCTCAATACCATAGCGCAATATTGCCACCTATCTAAACTCGAAAAAGAAACGCTGCAAAGCCCGGCAGCACCGATAGTACTGCTTGAAGAAAAACAAGCAAGCAATACCTTGCCAATTCTTTCTAGTGCGATAGCCCCGGGTAGCCATCTCCTTGGCTTTATGCTGCCTTACACACCTTTGCACTCATTAATCAGTCGCCAGTTTATCAAACCGTTGGTGATGACCAGTGGTAACCTCTGTGGCGAACCGCAAATTATTGATAATCAAGTCGCCATCGAAAACCTCAGCGGCATCGCCGATCTTATCGTCTACCACGATAGAGACATCGCCAATCGCATTGATGATTCGGTAGTGCGTTGCGTGGCAGGTAGAGTGCGTATAATGCGCCGTGCCAGAGGTTATGCACCACGCTCTATCCTCTTACCCAAAGGGTTTGAAAAAGCCGACGCTATTCTCGCTTATGGTGCAGAATTAAAATCGACCTTCTGCTTAGTACAGCAAGGTACTGCGTTATTATCTCAGCATCAGGGCGATCTAGAAAATTTAAGCACCTTCGATGATTATGAAAAAAATCTGACACTATATAAGAAACTATTCAAATTTGAACCGCACTATCTAGCACTTGATAAGCATCCCGAATACCTATCCAGTCAACTCGCTACAAGCGATGCTAAAAAGCAAAGTCTACCGCTAATTAATGTACAACACCATCATGCCCATATTGCCTCAGCGATGGCCGAAAATCAGTTGCCGAGAGATCATTCTCAGGTATTGGGCATCGCCCTTGATGGGTTAGGGTTCGGTGAAGATGGAACGCTTTGGGGAGCTGAATTTTTACTCGCTGACTATTGTGATTTTAAACGCCTCGCTAGCTTTACTCCGGTTGCCATGCCAGGCGCAGCTAAAGCCATTAAACAACCCTGGCGTAGTAGTTTTGCACATATTCTTAATAGTATGACTTGGAACGAGTTCACTAAACGCTATGCAGACACCGAGATCGCTAAACTCTTTAATAATATGCCCATAACTACCTTACAAACCATGTTAGCCAAGGGTCTAAATT
The DNA here is from genome assembly GCA_003230195.1 of Gammaproteobacteria bacterium. Taxonomy (GTDB): domain Bacteria; phylum Pseudomonadota; class Gammaproteobacteria; order SZUA-140; family SZUA-140; genus SZUA-76. Next base: position 9,820 of record QIHH01000022.1, on the reverse strand, counting down.
GTCCTGAGGCAAGCTCAGCTGGGCGCTTATTTGATGCAGTCGCAGCGGCTATCGGTCTTAGTGCTGAATGTGTTCAATTTGAAGGTCAGGCAGCGATTGAGCTAGAGATGCTAGTCGATGCTGAAGCGGTGTTTGCAGGACAAGTTAAAAAACCCTATACCTTTACTCTTGATCAACAACAAAACCATCAAACTCAAGAACCTCATATCCGTATCAATGCCAAGAGCATTTGGCCAACCCTGTTAGATGATATCAAACAGGGGGTCAGTAAACGTATCATTGCTACGTGCTTCCACGCAGGCTTGATCATCGCGTTAATCGATGTAATTGAACTCTTGGCCAAGCAATTTACTTTTAAGGATGTTGTGCTTTCTGGCGGTTGCCTGCAAAATCGTATCCTCCTCGAAGGCCTGGATCGACAACTCACCAAGCGTCAATTCAATTGCCTAAGTCATTCTCAAATACCGGCCAATGATGGTGGCATCGCCTTAGGTCAGGCCGTTATCGCAGCGGCAAGAATAATCAAACAGAAATCGAATAATAGTCAATCCATTAACTCATATTATTAATCATAATAAAAAGGAATCGCGATGTGTCTCGGAATACCAGGGAAAATTATCAGCATCAGTGATGTTGAACAGCAATTAGGCATAGTCGATGTCGGCGGCATTCAACGTGTCGTCAACCTCAGCTGTATTAACGAAACAGACGTCGAGCTAGAACAACATATCGATAGCTGGGTACTTGTGCATGTTGGTTTTGCCATGAGCGTCATCGATGAAGCTGAAGCACATGCCACACTTAAAGTGTTAACCGAACTCGGTGAAATGCAAGAAGAATTAGCTGCTATGCAAAAAGGCGCATCTTAATCTCAGTGACACACATTCAGTCACATCCAATCAATAGAGGTCACTATGACAAACACGGAAAATAATCAAACACTGGAGTCGCTGTATCCCTTTTTACATAGTAAGAAAACCGATAGCACCAACATGAATCAAGCGTTGCTGCAATCGGTCAAGCAAAAAATGACTCAACATCAATTTGTCATCGAGCACTTTTTTGCGAAAAATAGCCAAGCCATGATTGATTGCGCAAATACGATTGCCAAGGTCTACCAACAGCAAGGTCAGCTATTTACGATGGGCAATGGTGGCTCAAGCGCGGATGCCTCGCATATTGCGGTGGAATTTCTCCATCCCGTCACGACAGGACGGCCAGCGTTAGCAGCTTATGACTTGAGCTGCGATAAGACCTTAATGTCCGCCATCGCCAATGACATCGGCTACCCGTATGTCTATGCCCGCCAAGTGGCAATACTTATTAAAGCACAAGATTGCTTAATCGGTATTTCTACCAGTGGTAATTCCACCAATCTTACTCACGCCTTTGAGCAAGCGAAAAAGTCAGGTGCCATTACGATTGCGCTAACAGGAGGCAATGGTGGGGACATGGCTACAATGGGGTTAGATCATTGCCTCATCATCGAATCGGACAGCATTCATCGCACCCAGGAATGCCATGTCATCATCTACCATATACTCTGGGACTTGGTACACACGCTACTTGCGGATGAGCGCGGTAATTTAGCTAATATTCCCAATAGTAGTGAGGTAACAAATAATGAAATATGTTGATGAATTTCGTGATCCCGACAAGGCCAGGACTTTACTCAAAGAGATCAATCAAATCGCTGCTGATCTTACTGATAAGCTTAAGCGACCGGTATATATTATGGAGGTTTGCGGAGGCCATACTCATTCTATCTTTCGCTATGGCATAGAGAATATGCTACCCGCAAGTATCGAATTAATTCACGGCCCAGGTTGTCCCGTTTGTGTATTGCCAATGGGCCGAGTTGATGATTGCGTGGCCATAGCCGAACAAAACAACGTCATCTTTACTACCTTTGGTGATGCCATGCGTGTACCGGGATCGAAAAAAAGTTTGCTGCAATCTAAAGCTGACGGTGCAGATGTACGCATGGTCTACTCGCCTCTTGATGCACTCAGCATTGCCAAAAAAAATCCAGACAAGGAGGTTGTATTCTTTGGCCTGGGGTTTGAGACCACCATGCCCAGTACCGCTTTAACGGTACTCAAAGCAGAAGAGCAAGGCATTCACAACTTCTCACTATTTTGTAATCACATCACCATCATTCCGACCATTAAAGCGGTATTGGATTCACCAGGTTTGCAGCTTGATGGCTTCCTGGGTCCAGGCCATGTGAGCATGGTAATAGGCAATCAACCTTATGATTTTATTGCTGAGCACTATCATCGCCCTGTCGTCGTCGCCGGTTTTGAGCCTTTAGATATTCTGCAATCACTGTGGATGGTGCTAAAACAGTTAACGGCGGGTGAAGCCCGTATTGAAAATCAATACAATCGTATTGTGCCTGATAACGGCAATGCCCAAGCCTTGAAGGCCATCAGTCAAGTATTCGAACTGCGCGAATTTTTTGAATGGCGTGGACTAGGCTCAATTGATCACTCTGGAGTGCAACTCACTGAGGCTTATGCCGCTTTTGATGCAGAGAAAAAATTCATCGTCCCAGCGGTCACCATTGCCGATCCTAAGTCATGTCAATGCGGCGAAGTATTAAAAGGGGCAATCAAGCCTTGGGAATGCAAGGTTTTTGGCAAAGCCTGTACGCCTGAGATACCTTTAGGTGCCTTGATGGTTTCCAGTGAAGGTGCTTGTGCTGCCTATTATCAATTTGGTGGCGATCGTATTGATGCTATTGAGGTCGCAGAAAAAACACTGGAGGTCATCGCATGAACATAGACGAAAGCGCAGTACTAGAAAGACCCGTAATAAAAAAAAAGCAAGACACGCGTATTCGCCAAGGTAAATTAGCCAGCAAAGTCATTACCCTGGCGCACGGCGGTGGTGGTAAGGCCATGCGCGATCTGATTGACGATGTATTCATCGAAGCCTTCAGCAATCCCGTTCTCAATACCTTGGAAGATCAGGCACGTTTTGAACTCAGCGATCTTGCTAAATTAGGCGACCGCCTTGCTATGACCACCGACTCCTATGTAATCGATCCGATTTTCTTCCCTGGTGGTGATATCGGAAAGTTGGCTATTTGCGGTACCGTTAATGATTTAGCCGTAGGCGGCGCTAAACCACTTTATCTAACCTGCAGCATGATTATCGAAGAAGGAATGAAAGTTGATACTCTGCGTCAGATCGTAAAATCAATGGCCGATACCGCTAAAGCAGCAGGCGTACAAATCGTCACAGGTGACACTAAAGTTGTCGAACGTGGTAGTTGCGATAAGATTTTCATCAACACCGCAGGTATTGGCGTTATCCATCAACATTTTAAACTTGGTGCCAATAAGGCCCAAGCCCATGATCGTATTCTAGTCAATGGCTTTCTGGGTGATCATGGCGCGGCTATCTTAGATGCACGTGGTGATATGAACCTCGAAAGCCCCATCGAAAGTGACTGTGCACCACTGCAAGACCTTATTCAAATCTTACTTAAGGCGGCACCAAATACACGTTTTATCCGTGACGCTACCCGTGGTGGTATCGCTTCTGTTTTAAATGAAATTGCTGCGTCCTCGCAATGCGGTATTGAAATCAATGAAACCAGCACACCTATACGTACCGAAGTCAAAGGCTTCTGTGAAATTCTGGGCCTGGACCCACTGTATCTCGCCAATGAGGGCAAACTCGTCATGATCATCCCGGAAGACGAATCGGAAGCTGCACTTGCTGCACTTCTCTCCCATCCTCTTGGTGTCGATTCAGCCGATATCGGTGTGGTTTTAGAACACGGCCGTGTTGGTCGCGTGCATATGAAAACTAGCTTTGGTGGCAAGCGTATTGTCGATATGTTAGTCGGTGAACAACTACCTCGTATCTGTTAAAGCTCAACCAAAAAAATCAAAGGAATAGACCATGAGTACATTCTCAACAAACGAATACACACCTGCTGAAGGCTTACTGATTCGCATCGTCGACAATGACGAGGTAAAAACATTGGATTATCAAGAGGCAACGGCCGAACATCAGCGCTCTCTGTGGTGGGGCACTGCCGTTGGGTATCGAGCGATGCAAGCGGCGGCCAAAGCACTCTCTCAGGAAAAATTATGGAGCCGCGACAATCTTACCGTGGTCTCCGGGCACCCGGGACCGGGTGTCTTGGATTCACTTAATTTTGTCACTGGCTGTAACGATAATGATCGCCTTACCGTTATGCAAAATCCCAACTGCGTAAATCGCTGTAATAGCGAGATGAAGTTTGAATGGTGGGTCAGTGATGGCAAGCAGACTGCACATGTTTCATTGCGTGAAGACTTTGTACCCGAAGAGTTCTATCAACTTATTGATAGAAACGTCTACGACGAAAAACGCGATGATGATGATCAGCTCTTCGAATTATATAAGGTCAATCTATCGTCGCGCATCTGGGTTGCCCCACTGGAAGAGAACTTCTCAGTTGAATTTCTGGCACCTTTAGAAAAAGGTGAGATACCTGCAGGCCACGCTTGGAGTGAAGTCACAGCTTAAAAAAACCAATATAGTATGCGGTCACGCGTCACAGCTAACTATTTTAATTTTAACGACCACCACTATCAATGGGGCGAAGAATAATGAATCTGCAATTGAAAAAAATCCTAAGTTTATCAGCTATCTCACTACTCATTAGCTGTACCAGTCAACATAGCCAAGCGGCGACTGACTCAGGTACTGAGATTACAAAAGCAGAATTATTGAACACGAGGTATAGCTATCCTAGTGACTTAATCGCGAATGCCAATCAAACGCAGTTAGCCAATTATGCGTGGCGTTTATTCATCGCCTCTATGCAGCAAACCAAGGCCACTCTGACATCAGGCAGTGGCCGGGGTGTTACAGATGGTATACATAACTTTATCAACACAGGCTCAAGCCCAACTGTCGCTAATCCACTAATATTTGAAAGCGTCTATCATAGAACCGAAGCATTCCCTTATTATACCAGCAGCAAGCCCGCTTCCCCGATAAATAAAGCACCTATCTATTACACTTATTATGAAAACAGCTCAAAGACAAAGGTAGCAAAGACAGTAACAGGAGCAAACTACGTCTATCTCGATGAAACCAATCAGATCAGTCAGAACTATTTATATTATCAGCATTCTAACGACCCTAACTTTCCAGTTTTATTTATGGCTAAGGTCAATGAACTGGAGACAAGCTATGCGCTTGATGCTAAGCGCGACGCCCCGTCTGCAACAAAATCATGGGATTTTCCTGATCAAGTCATGGAAATTAAAACCGCTTGGCGGCGTACGAGCGATATTAAAAATTCTGATAGCAATCGATACCATCAGGCTACCGCCAGTTATTGGCTGGCCGATAGCAAAGGTGTACCCACGCTGACAACCGATACCTTTGCGCTGATCGCTATACATATTATCCAAAAAACCGCCAACTACCCCGAGTTTATCTTCACAACTTTTGAACATGTTGATTCAGTTACACGCGATAACAATCAAGTCATCACCGACCCTGCTTATAAAACCGAATATAATAAACTAGTTTATCAAACGCCCAGCAGCGAGCCACATACCGCAACAGCAAATGGTGCCTATTATATTAATGCGCAAGGCCAAGCCCCAAAAAAGAATAAGCTAACAACCTATACACTCCCAGCCGCAGGAGCCATCTCCCAGGATTACACCACGGTTGTGCAACCAAATACCATAATCAGCGAAGTCAATGATGTCAACAATCAAGTTAACGCCTTGGTCCAAGACTTAGATAAAAATAATATCTGGGCCAATTACCGCCTCAAAGGTGTGCAAGCCATTCCCACCAGTGATTCTGATAGCAGCAATTTTTATCTGGCCAACATTGTGGTTGAAAGCAGCCAACCCGGCATTCAATTATTCGACGGAATTTTGCTCAATGGCGGTCTTGAACAGGATGGTTATTTTGTTAACTGCCGTGGTACTCAAGGTAACACAAAATGTGTTTATCCAGATGCCACACTCAACCCTAATCCACTACCAAGCACTTATAACAACGTATCCTTGAACGTTACGCAGGATGCCCAAGTGCCTGCTGCTAAATTCAATATGGGTGGTTGCCAAGGTTGTCATGGTGCAGCACAGCAACTCGGGCGTGATTTTAGTTTCTTGGCCAATGGTGTCTTAGGCAAAGGCAAGGAGTTGGATTCCGTGCCTGCATCCAGTTTAACGGTCACGCAAAAAGCCGTTCACAATACCACCATGTCAAGAAGTTCTAACGCACATTAGTGGCACGTCAGTGCGGCAAATTAATGGCTGCCGCACTGATATGACTTTGATAACTAATGTAAATAACGCAAGGGCATAAAACAGGCATTTTTATGAATCAGCCGCAAACAACATTCTCAAATATGCAAGTATTAGCGCAGATCAACCACTTGCCGTTGAAATTAGAGGATGCACTTTTTCAGCACTACCCCGCCATGAAGCTGGGCCAACAAAATGCTGTTGCATTTTATAGTGAACCACTTGCGGCCATTGCCGCAATGATTTATCGACAATCAGAACATCATGGCTGGGTAATTACTGCACCGCCTTGCCATCATTTACCAGCAGCAGCTAATCTATTAGCTCGTAAGGTGCATCAATTATTAGCCCTACAAGATATAACAACTGAGCTTGTTGAACCCAGACTGAATCAACAGCAGGCCTCATTCAATAACGAAGCTGAATTTAAACGCTATTATAATTACAGCAAAAATAGTGTCGCGCAGCGTATTGCAGAAAGGCAGCGTGTGCAAGATGCCCTGGAAGCCGATGAGCTAGCGCGGCACTTCGAAGATAAATCGCTCATCATTATTAATGATATCAATGTGACGGGAACCCAGCAACGTTTTATGCAGCATGCCTTTGAGCAATGCAACGTTAAAACCTGCCACTGGTTATACATTTTCAATATCGAAACCTCATTGGCAAACCGTCATCCAGAACTTGAGCACCAAATCAATCATAGCCAAATCAAGTCGCTAAATAGCTTCAGCCAGGTTCTGGCTGACCCACAGACAAACCACACGGCACGTTGCATCTCCCGTTTATTTAATGAAGCGCCAGATGATTTTTATTATCTAGCCAGTCGCTTAACAGTCGAAAAACGCCAGCAATTACATTGGCTTGCGGTACAAGAAGGCCGTTACAGCGGCACGATATTCGAACAAAAAATGCAGCTATTAGACAACACTAAATTTCCACTTGCTCCATCATCGACAAAATCAGCAATAGAGGTGTGAGATGTACGACATTGATTATCAAATCCCACTAGTCGATCTAAGCCCTATCCGTAAACCTCATTATCAAATCCCCCTGGACGATAATAACCCCTTATTTAATGAACCCATGGTTAATATAGCGGACTATGCCTTGCCGTTTTTATCTTGGCATGCCGTTACTGATAGCAGCAATGCACCTTATGGTAAACCAATTAGAGGCAGCCGCCAGGAAGGTTGGCTACGCAAAACCGTCGCTGAAAAATTGCAGCGGGCCAATGACCGCTTAGCCGCATTTAATGTTGAACTATTAATTCTCGATGCCTATCGTTCCATCGAGTGCCAACGTGGACTATGGGCATTCTTTTATGAGCGCGGATGGGAAGAAAACCCCACTGCCACAGAGGAAGATTTACGTCAATACGCGCTTGGCTACGTACGTGACCCACGTCACTTTGATCGCCTTGATGCGCGCACTTTTCCTATTCATATCACCGGTTCCTCCATCGACGTCACACTGCGTTATCGTGACACAAAACAATGGCTGAATATGGGATCCAAGTTCGAAGAAATTATTCCCATCAGCGCCACGGACTATTTTGAACGGCAATTACAACAAAGCTTGGTTGAAGAAAATGATAAGCGACTATGGAATCGTCGCCTCATGGACTGGGCCTTAAGAACTGAGGATTTTTTAAATGATCCAATTTTGTATTGGCATTATGACTGGGGTAATCAAATCTGGATTAAAGTCAAAAACGCCCTCTATGGTAATGCACCGGAGAAGGCTTGGTATGGCCATATCAAGGCCCCTGCATGGCAGGTTGAAGATGCCAGCTTCTTAAACTGAACCATAAATAACAAAATTTAGGTGAATATTCTATGCCAATAAAATCATCTGTATACTTAAACACGGTAGTTATTACTAGTCTCTTTCTCATCAGCGCCTGTAGCAGCATAACGATGACTGACAATCTCGTAGTCACGAGTCTGACTAATAACCTAGATTGCTCAGGCACAGAGCTTTACCAAGAATTACGTGAACCACCCACCATACATGCCGATAAAATTATTTCCACTCAACTCAGTGCTCGTTCGGTTAATAAATGCGTCAACGGCAGAGTTATCAAACTACAATCCTATATCGACACCCAAGCACAAACAGATAATCGTCCAGTAGGACCTGCCTATATTCTTGATGTTGATGCTGAGCAACCAGGCCCAGTCTTGCGCATTCGTTTGTCCAACCAACTCGGTGATAGCAACAAAAAATACGATTGTGGCCATCACAGCGATGATGTAGCACTTTGCACTAACCTTCACACCCATGGTTTTCATGTCTCACCCAAAGGCTCTATTGACCCATCCGTCGTGCAATCGGACTTTGTCTTCATCGCTATCTCACCTGCAACACAAGCCGTGCAATATCAATTTGATATTCCAAATTACCATGCTCCCGGCACACACTGGCTGCATGCGCATTTACATGGATCAACAGCACCACAGGTCAAAAACGGCATGGCTGGCGCGCTGATACTAAAAGGTGAACTCGATAGAAAACTAGCCGCTGACTACAGCATCAGCGGTAGCAAAGATAAGATCATGATCCTGACGCAGATGTCTACTAAAACGGACAGTGACGGTAATCCCATCCCCCTGTGTGGTGGTGATATTGCCACGTCAATCAATGGCCAATGCCTACCAACTATCACCGTCAATGCAGGTGACATACATCGCTGGCGCTTTATTCATGCGGGTATTTCTGCTTCCATCAAATTAACAGTAGAGGGAAATAGCTCTCAAATTCAGTTGCATGAATTTGCTAGAGATGGCATCACCATGAATGGTACACAAATTCAGCCGAATATTATGCTGCAACCAGGCTATCGTAGTGACGTACTCTTACAATTCCCGCCATGCAACCAATACCCCTGTGAGTACTATCTGGTCGATGACCAAAGTGCCGCCGCAGTTAGCCTGATGGGGAAAACCGAATTCTATAGTAAAATTGCCAAGATCATTGTTCAAGCGAATAACAACCCCGCAATGCAGATGCCGCCAACAACGCTTTTTACCAACCCTTATCCATTTATCTGCAATCCAGCTGATTTTCAAAATTGCAGTGAAAAGCTGGCAAAGGAAAAAGTTTGGTTTGCCAATATACCCAACTCTAATAACGGCACCGATAAAACCGTCAATGATGGCACTTACCCTGATACCCCAACAAAGCAACTCACGCTCAATGACAGTAATACATGGAAGCTCTGGGTTGGAGACAAGCAAGAGTCCGATGTTAGTCACCCATTCCATATTCACGTCAATCCCTTTCAACTTATCGATGACAAAGGCTTTAGTTACTGGAAGGACACCTTACTGGTTTCTGGTAGCAATAATAAAGGCGAGGCCAATGCCATTACCGCGCTTTCGCGCTACGACAACTTTGATGGCGAGTTCGTGCTGCATTGCCACAATCTAACACATGAAGACCAAGGCATGATGATGAAGGTCATTATCAATCAATAACAAACCTGGAGGAAAAAAATGTCAGATTATTATTATATTGTCAGTAAACTCAACGGCTTCGTA
>QIHH01000226.1 GCA_003230195.1 Gammaproteobacteria bacterium | reverse complement strand
AGGCCTTTGAGCCCTATAGCGAGTTGCGGAGCAAATTTTTCGACGGTAGCCGCAATGAGGCTGGCATTTAAATCCTTTAAAAAATAACCACTAGGACTCCGGCCTACAGTGGCAACTACATTATGCTTATCATATTTAAAGCTGACCTCAGCCTGAGCACGCCCAAGAAATAGCGCGGCGGGCTGCAATTCCCACTTCAGTGATTCCAGTCGCTCTGCACGTGGCCCAATCGTAGCCAAGGCAGTTCGCCCCTGCCAGATAGTGCCATCAAGTTGATAAAGCTTTACCGCAGGCAATTTATCTTTAACCAGCCCATAAAGGCGATCAGCCGGGATTTGTACCGCGATAAACAGCAGGTAACTAACCAGTGCTAACGCACTGTATAACGCAATCTTCTTTTTCTTCATCCTGCACCTTTTAATGAAAGGCGCACATTGGCCAAGCCATTATCCTGATGCTGATCGACGGTGATGCTATTAATCGACACCTCATGTTTTGTTTGTAACTCTTCTAACCAGCGCATCATTTTATCGAAGTTAACGCGTTCAAGACGAATCCTTACCTTGTCACTACCATCCGGTTCAACCCTTGTCATCGCGCTACCCAGTCCACTGCGCCTAGCCGTTTGATCGACCAGTGACAAGAGTGATCCGCCACTATTCGCAACATGCTTCTGATTATCACCTTTACGCAGTATCAGTACTTCTTGCGCCGCTGATTCCATCCATTGACTCACCACATGCTGCTCACTCACCACCTCACGCATGCGTTCCACATCATCCACAAATGAGAGCCAGCTACCTACCAACAACACCATGATTAATAAACTGCCACCACCCACGACAATGAGACGATCACGAGGGCTCAGTGTTGCGAACCACGCCTTCATGCTCCTTTACCTTTTAATTGCAGACGCGCTTCAACACGATTATCGCGCGAAGTCGCAGAAAGAATCTCTACCTGTAGCCCGGCGTCTTTAATCATCCGCTGCTTCAACTGGTCAAGCACCTGAATATCAGCAATCGCTAGTGCCATATCGAGTTGCCCATTGCGATAGCTTATCCGTTGCAACTGTAGCCCTCCGGCTGCTTTCAGCGCATCGCCTACTGATGACAACATCACTAATAGCCCATCATCACTGGAGCTACCGCCACCACGTAATTTTTTAAGGCACTGCATCATCTGCGCCTTTGCGTTCACAATCCGCTTTGCACCAGGGCAGGACGCAAGATAAGTCTGCTCAATATGTTTTTTCAGTGCTGCCTGCTCGCCGCGCAACTCAAAATAGTCGAGTACCGTCATACCGCCCGAAAAAAGTATCAACGCAACCAGCATTGCAGCTGCAGCACGCCATGGGCGCAGCAGTTTGCCCAACTGGTCTCGGCGACTATATTGTCCCTGCAGTAGATTCAATGTCCGCTTTTCATCTAGCTCCTGTGCAAACAGGGCCAGCGCATCGACGGCTTCATCATCACGGCTGACCACCAAGTCGAACTCACTCAGCTGTGCAGCCAGCGCCAAGTCATCAGCCGATTCTGTACTACTCACCAGACGTAACTGTTCAGGCGCAGCAGCCGCTTGTTCACACGCCTGTAGCGCACTGCGCAGCATCAACATCAGATTATCGCGATCCACCGCAAAGCCCCGGTTATGGCCTGTGCTCAGCAACGCGCTGTTATCCTCTAACAACAGTGTCCACTGCGGTGTCTCAGAAACAGGCAGGCAACAGAGATCGGCAACAATCATATGTGGCTCAACGCCATGGGTGCGTAATAACTCAAGCCACTGCACCATCTTCTGATGCTCGACCACCACGGTGGCCACCTGCCCGGCAGCATCAGGTGAATCGATCACAAAATGGAGCTGATCAACATCGCTCGCCAGTTGATCTTCAAGAATATAAGGCACCGCGCTCAGAATACGCTGGCGGTTGCGGCTCGGTACCGCAGCCGACATCACTGATAACTCGGTCGTGGGCACAATCACAATCACGCGACAGCCATTCGCCAACGCAGCCAGCTCGTTTAATGTGGTCTCCTGTGACGCTGCATGTGTACCATCTTCCGCGACAAGCAACGTCTGCACTGCTGGCGCACTGTCACTCTTCAACCGAATATAAAGCTTTGACTGCATTAATAAACACCCTGTGCGCGCATGGCTACTTCCACTTTTCCGTTATCATCTCTCACCACCAAACTATACAGGCTTGTGCGGCCTCGCCCAAATTCAGACTCGGCGTTTATTATAAAGTATTTTGTCTCTACACTAAGGCCGTCATTACCACTCAGTCGCCCTGCAACAACTGCATGACCAACAAAAACACCGACCGTTGCATAACCATCAGTGCCGCGGCCTTCGATCAACTGCTCTGCATCCGCCGAATTCAAGCCGTCCACCACTGCCATCAATACTTCAGCACTCGCAGTATTAACATTGATCTCGGTATATTCAGGCAACACCGTGACATGCGGCCATAACATATCGTAAATCTCGCGAGAGACCCCGTTAATCAACAACAACTCGCTGGTGCTCACCATCATCGCATTAGGTGTACGATATGGCGGCTCAAGCCCCAGATATGAAAAATCTTCTGCGCCACCCGGGATACTGACGTTTGCATCTTCATCAATCCAGTCCAGAATTGCAAAACGCAGATCTTCATTGAGACCCAGTGCTCTCAGCAGACGCTGCAGGCGATCCATGTCCAGCTGACTCACCTGCTCGGCTGCCTGCTGGCCTCCTTGTGGATTCGGCGGCGAGTCTATCACCAGATTATTGAGATTAAAACGTCCCTGTAGATCTTCAATCTGCCCCGCGATACGTCCGCCTTCGACATCAATCGGTGGCAACATCGTCGCCCAATCTTCTTCCAGATGGTCCACCTGATTATTCTGCCGATCACGCACCAGCATCTGTTTACCCCACTCTTCAGCACCCAATGCAAACAGATAGGCCTGTGAAGATTCGATCACGTTGGTGGTGCGCCGAATATCAAGATGCTGACGCGAAGCCATCGACACCGCTGCAATCGTTGCAATCGCGGTAATTAAAATGGCGGTAATCAATGCCGCACCAGACTGGTTAGTTTGTCTCATTATCACGAACCATCGCCTGAACCACCCTCAGTCTGAGGGGTAGATTTAACTCCCACCACACGAAAGACCCGCCGAATCTCACCCCACTGCTCACTTTCAATAATCAACTCAATTGCCCTCGGTAAACCCGGCGGCGAGGCAGTTGCCTGTGTCAGGTTTCGTACTGGCCACTCACTTTGCCATGCAAGCTGGTGGTCAAGATAACTAAATTTGATCACATCAACCCCCTCAAACAGAGGCCCGGAGGTGGCTTCACTATCCTGCGCACGGTCCAGCACCAACCAACTTGCACGCATCAACTGCTCATCTTCAATACCATAAGCAATACGCTGTAAATTACTACGTCTAAAACCACCCGGGTTACGCCGCCCGGTACGGGTAAACTCCAACGCTTCATCACCCCCCATCATGGGTGGCTGGTTATCACCAAAGTCATCACGAACCGAACGATTCACCACCTGCTCAATATCGCGCTCAAGAATCGCAAATGAAGTCTGCAATGCGGCCAGTTTGACGGAATGTTCATCGCCTTGTTTGCGCATCTTAAGCACGGAATCAAGGCCACCATAGGCCATCACTGCCACCACTGCAAAGATCGACATCGCGACTAGTAGTTCTATCAAGGTAAAGCCTGTGTTACGTCGATACCTCATGGCTCCCCCAGATAAGCGATCACCTTTACAACCGGTTTTTCGCTACCTGAATCGGTGCGCACTGCCACATCTATCCGTTTAACACGCTCATCCGGGGTATCGATAGTAATAACGGTCCAGTACCAGTCACGCCCAGCCATTTCGACGTCACCCAACTCCTCACCCGCTCTCGGCCACGCTTTGGTCACCTGCATCTCAACCACTTTATTAGTCGCAACCCAATGCGCCAGTGTCTTGGCTTCCAATAATGTGGCGTTACTGATGTTGCGACTCGCCTCGGTAATCACTGCACCGAGGCCAATCGCAATCACTGCCAGTGCTACCATCACCTCTAAAAGCGTAAAACCACGCATGCGTTTTAATCGCAATGGATAGAGGTGAGCGTTCATCACTCCTGCTCTATCTCAACCTTACCGGTAATGCCCGCCTTTACCACAAAGCGTGCTTCACCATCGTCATGGCGCAGTTCTGCTTCAAAGGGACTCATCTCCCCGCTTGATAACATATAAACCCGTGGGCCGCTCGCCACCGATTCTGTCTCTCCATCGCCGTTGGCAGCAGCCTCAGCTTCTTCCTCAAATGCAAACTCATGCCCTTCAAGATAAAGCTCCAAGTAGATACCTTTGGGCATCTTGCGCTCGCGTAGCATGTCGTCATCATCTGGCGCCTGCCACTGGCCGGTATCATCATTTAGTATGAGAAATTTGTAACTATCGTGACCAAACTCCAGTGCATGCTCTTTGGAGTGCAGCACCGACTCCTGTGCCGCCAGCGTGACTAACGCAGCAAGGCGTTGCGCCTCGGTCTGCACCTCATCATCGACATCACGATCAAACCCCACCACAACAAAGGTGAGGGTGATGCCAATGATCAACGCCACCACCATCAGCTCGATCAAGGTAAAACCCGCAGCGCGTCGGCAACTGCAGCTGAATGCGGGTAACTGCTTCATGAATTAGCGCCAGGATTACTCGCCGCTGAGGTTCCAGTTACCAATATCGGCATCTTCACCTTCACCACCCTGCGCCCCATCACGCCCCAGTGAATAGATATCAATCACACCATTTTGTCCAGGGTTAAGGTAAAAATAGGCGTTATCCCACGGATCTGTCGGCAGACGTGGTAACTCATTACCAACCAATGCCTCCAGCCCTTCATCGGTACCGGGGTAGTCATGGTTTTCCAGCTTATACATATTCAACGCACTTTCAATTGTACGCACGTCGGACTTAGCCTTGGTGGTCTTCGCCTGGCCCGGCTTGTCCATGATGTTGGGCACCACAAACGACGCAAGGATGCCGAGGATAACAATCACCACCAGTACTTCAATCAAGGTAAAACCACGGCCTGTCTTACCTCTGTTATATCTTGATATTTTCATCTAAGCCTTCCTTTCTCTCTTTACTTTATTGGGTTCAAAGTCACTGCGCCATTAAATCATTAACTCATTCATATTAAAGATTGGCAGCAGGATTGCGAGAATAATCAGCATGACAGCACCACCCATCACCAGAATTATTATCGGGCCAAACACACCCATCACTATCTTCATGACAGCATTAAGTTCCAGTTCCTGACTATCGGCCGCTCGCGCCAGCATCTCATCAAGTTTACCGCTGCTTTCGCCACTTGCGATGAGATGTATGGTCATCGGTGGGAAATAACCACTCTTTTCTAGCGCCTTGTGCATACTAGCACCTTCACTCACATGTTTTGCCGCCGTCTCCACCGCGCTACGCATCGGAATATTCGAAACGACCTGCTCCGCAATCCGTAACGCCTCCAGTACCGGCACCCCACTCTGACTCAAAATACTCAGCGTGCGTGCAAAACGTGCTGCGTTGGCACCGCGAACCAGTTTAGAAATCAGCGGTATCTTCAGCTGTAAATGATGAGACCAGCGCTTTGGCCTCGGCTTGCGCAAAACTGCCTTCATAACAACAAACAGCACCACTACCACAGCCAATAACAGCAGGCCAGATTCACGAATAAAATCACTGGTGGCAATCATCACCACCGTCAACGTTGGCAGTTCCTGCCCCATATCATCAAACACCTTAACAACTTCTGGTACGACAAACGCAAGCAACAAGCTCACCACGAGAATCGACACGACAACCAACACCACTGGATAAATCAATGCCTGCGTTATCTCCTGCCGCATCTGCTGGCGCGTCTCTGTGTAATCGGCAAGCCGATCTAGCACCACATCAAGATGGCCCGACTGCTCACCAGCGGCCACCGTGGCGCGATAGAGGTCGGTGAAGACATGCGGGAAATCACCCAGCGCGGTCGCCAGCGTATGGCCTTCCATCACCTTGGAACGCACCCCGACCAGCATGCTTTTGAGACGTGGCTTTTCGCACTGCTGCGAGACTGCGCGCAGTGCCTCTTCGATTGGCAAGCCAGATTGAACCAGCGTCGAAAGCTGGCGGGTAATCAGCGCAAGGTCAGTAGCGTTAATACCCCGCTGGAATGAAGCAGGGCGCCCGTCCGAGCGCTTTTCTCGTTGCACCACTTCGACCACGTCAAGTGGTGCCATCCCTTGATCCCGCAGTTGTTGGCGCACTTGGCGTGCGGTATCGCCTTCTAGCACCCCTTTGCGTTCACGGCCGCTACTATCAAGCGCTTTGTATTCAAAAGCACCCACGAGTTATTCGCACCTATTCTTCATAGGTAACGCGCAACACCTCTTCGAGCGAGGTGTCACCGGCGAGCACACGACGCACCCCGTCCTGAAAGATGCTGTTGGTTTTGGTACGCGCATGCTGTTCAAGCTGATGCTCCGCTGTGCCATCGTGAATCATGGCGCGGATGGTCTCATCGACATCGACCAGTTCAAAGATCCCCATGCGCCCTTTATAGCCGTTGAAGTTACACTTTTTACAACCATCCGGCGCGTAAAGAGTTGCCGGGGTCTGCTCAGAAACACCGAGACGCTCACAATCTTTTTTACCGGCCTGATAGGGGCGTTTACAATCGGGACAGAGGCGACGCACCAGTCGCTGCGCCAACACACCAATTAAACTGGAAGAGACCAGAAAAGGCTCGATCCCCATATCTCGCAGCCGCGTCACCGAACCGATCGCAGTATTGGTATGCAGCGTCGACAGTACCAGATGACCGGTCAAACTCGCCTGCACTGCAATCTCGGCGGTCTCCAAGTCACGAATCTCACCCACCATTACCACATCCGGGTCCTGCCGTAGGATTGCACGTAAACCACGCGCAAATGACATATCAACCTTCATCTGCACTTGTGTCTGGCTAACACCATCGAGATAATATTCGATCGGGTCTTCGACCGTCATGATGTTACGATCTTTATTATTAAGACGCGACAGCACTGCATAGAGTGTGGTGGTTTTACCGGATCCGGTGGGGCCGGTCACCAGAATGATCCCGTGCGGCTTATGGATGATGCCGTTCATGATCTCGCGTTCCCTCTGCTCCATGCCAAGGTGGTCGAGGTCAAGACTGCCCGCCTGTTTATCGAGCAGTCGCAGCACGACACGTTCGCCATGACCAGATGGCAGCGTCGAGACACGCACATCAACCGAACGGCCAGCAACACGCAATGAAATACGGCCATCCTGCGGCAACCGTTTCTCAGCGATATCCAGTTTGGCCATCACTTTGACGCGTGACACCAGCAGCGGTGCAATCACTCGCGCGGGTTCGAGCACTTCACGCAGCACGCCATCGACACGAAAACGCACCACCATGCGGCTTTCATAAGATTCAATATGGATATCCGAGGCGTTCTCTTTAATCGCCTCAGTCAGTAGTGCATTAATCAGTCGTATGATCGGCGCGTCGTCCTGCGTCTCCAGCAGGTCTTCTGGCTCCGGCATCGCCTCCGCGATGCTGGAGAGATCGAGTTCATCGCCAAGATCCCCCATCGACTGCATCGAGTTAGAGCCATCGCTGGCGTAGGCTTTTTGAATCAGGGTATCAAAATCTTCCGCCTCAACCAGTTCTTCAATTTTCAGCGGCACACCGAGAAAACGGCGGGTTTCAGCCAGCGCCTGTGCAGAGACATTATCACGACAGACCAGCAGAGAATGATCAGCGCTAATTTCACGCACCATCACACCGTGGCGTTTTGCAAAAGAGAATGGTGGGCGTTCAACAGTAACGGTTTCCGCTTCATGCTCTATCACCACCCTACCCGCTGTCGTAATCGACGCTACCTCTACGGTGCCCGATTCATTAAGGTCATTCGCTGGCGACACTGTCACTACCCGGTATTGCATCCACCTCAAATACGGGTGGCAAGGCCAATGCCTCTTGCATGGTTGGCATCACTGGGGATGCATTTTTGGGCAACATCAATAACCCCTTGTCTCTCACCTCCAGCTGCCGCGCGCGCTGATAACTATATTTACTATGGGTCAGGCGCGCTGACAATGCAGCATCACGAATAATGGTTGGCTGCAGAAACATCATCAAATTTTGCTTAACCTTGCTCGAAGTTTTATGACTAAAAAGCCAACCCAGCAACGGAATATCACCCAGCAGTGGTACTTTTTGAACCGATTCGCGCACTTCATCATTAATCAGCCCACCAAGCACAATCATCTGCCCATCATCAACAATCACATTGGTCTTGATCGAACGCGTATTGGTAATCAGATCAACCGCGCCAACGGCACTCGAACTAATACTATCAATCGTCTGTTCGATCTCCAGCTTCACAGCATCACCCTCATTGATCTGCGGCTTCACTTTAAGAGTGATGCCGACGTTTTCACGCTTGATGGTCTGAAATGGGTTGGTTGGCGTCGCGCCACCACCGCCAGGCGAAGTAAACGCACCAGTGATAAACGGCACTGTCTGACCGATCACAATCTCCGCCTCTTCGTTATCCATCGTCACCAATGTTGGCGTTGAAAGGATATTGGTGGTGCCATCGCCCTTAAGCACCCTTAACACCGCGGCAAAATTCAGCGTGCTAGAGTTAAACCTACCCAGTCCAATGGTCGCCCCATTGCCAATTGATGGTGGTAGACCCGCACTGACCGCCGCACCGATCTCGGCAATGCTACCACCAGAACCGGCACCAAAATTGACCACGCCGACTGGCTGGTCACCAGCAGGGGTACCATCAAAAACCCACTGCACTCCAAGTTCGTTGCTAAGATTTTCAGAAACTTCAGCGATCACCGTTTCAATCAGCACCTGCGCGCGGCGTATATCAAGCTGTTTGATCACCGACTCCAGCGAACGAAAAATATCGGGGGGAGCAGTAATCACCAATGCATTGGTCGCTTCATCGGCCTGAATATCGACTTTCGCCTTGTTCGCTGCTGCACCCTTCCCTTTACCCTGTCTCTCAACGCTCTTACTGACACCCGTGAGTACTTTAACCATATCTTCAGCCTGCGCATACCGGAGGTAAATCACGCGAGTATTACCGCCCTTATCCAGTGGTGTGTCCAGATGAGAAATAATCGCCTTAATTCTCAAACGCCCAGCTTTACCTCCGCCCACCAGAATACTATTGGTACGCTCATCAGCAATCAAAATGGGCGCGCCACCGGTAGAGGCACCGATTCCCTTTCCCTTTCCTTTACCCTTCTGCTCCAGAGACGTCATAATACGCACCACTTCGGCAGCCGAGGCATGTTCTAGCTGGATAATTTCGATTTGATCATTGCTTGGGGTATCGATACGCCTAATGATATTCATCAAGCGCGCAATGTTAGCGGCTCGATCAGAGATGATCAGGATATTTGCAGGCACGTAGGCGGCAAGATGCCCTTGCTGCGGTACCAATGGCCGCAAAATAGGCACGAGTTGGGAAGAGGAGACATTTTTGAGCGCAATCACGCGGGTCACAATCTGATCACCTTCACCAGGGAATTCATCATCCGCCAACGGCATCGCTTTCTGCTTAGCACTTGCATCCGGCAAAATCTTAATCACATTGCCACTGGGTACCGCTGAAAATCCGTGCACCTCCAAAATCGATAAAAAGACGCTATAAAGCTCTTCGCTCGCCATTGGGTGAGAGGAAATAATGGTCACCTTGCCCTTCACCCGAGGATCAACAATGAAATTTTTACCGGTCGCCTCAGATACCGTGCTGATCACCGCACTGATATCTGCATCCTTAAGATTAAGGGTGATATTTTTCGCCGCAGAAATGGTTGAAAAACAGGCGGCTGCGATCAACAATGAAGTGCAAAATGCCCCATTCCATGTACAACGGTATCCTCTGTGAATATACTTTATTAACTGCAAACTTCTTCTCACTATCTCTAAAATAATTTAGAGTATTATTGCTATTTATCGTTTTGATACAACACTATAGAGACCTTTTCACGAGTCTATTTTCCGCTCCAGCCGCCTTACAAGACTCATTTACTTCGTGTAAACTCCGTTTTTCGATCATTTATGCCTTGCTGGAACGAAAACTAGTTCTCGTGCAACAAGCCTCACTATATACAGACTAACAGCATTATATGTTAAAAATTGACGTCTATCCATTTGATTCATCGTACAGAGGTCTCTAATCAATACTAACGTCAAATGACAGGAAGCGCCCATTTCTTTTTATATCAAGTATGACGCTATTCGCTGTTTGCAGGCTACGTAGAACATTAAGACCCTTTGCAGGGGTATCAAGCTGAATACCATTTACTGCTGTCACAATATCGCCGGGCATCAAGCCAACGCGATCAAACAGCGCTCGATCACGCCCCGGTTTAACCTCATAACCAATAAACCTACCTCTTTCGCTTCTAGGGTTCATCTTAATCGCATCCGTCAAACGCTGCGGTTCTTTCAGCAAGTCTTTGCGATATTGCTTAAGACTCATCGGTGCAGTGCGGGCACCTGTTCGAGAAGATCTGTTGCGTGCTCTGGTTGTTGATGAGCTTGCTGTCTTTATACTCGCTTTAGGCAGCTCCAGTATTTCCAACGAATTATTACGCTTCAATACAACCTTGGTTGGGTGCACTTCGGAAAGAACGACCCCACCTGAAATTCGGGAGTTCACTGCATAGTAACGCTCCTTACCATTTGCTTCAGCGATGATTGCACCACCACCGCCATCTGCAACAAAAACGCCACGAAGTGTCAGCTTAAGGGTTGTCCTAGGGATATCCTTCTGCACCACCACTGGCGCATTTCGATTCTCTTTGCCAAACAGGCTCCAGCGCGCAATATTCCAACCACCACTCGAAACGGCTGCCTGCTGTGAGTTTGCCACCTGCGCAGCAGGCAGCCCCTCTCTCTCTGCCGCCGGCACCAGACGCCAGCTCAACACCGCTGCGTAATAGGCCAACAATACCACCAACGTCACATTGACAACCGTCACCCATTGCGCTGCATTAGCGCCCTTCGCAACCACACCTGACAACCCTTTCCAGTCAACAGATAATCTCATCTCAATCTCTTAATGAACAAACCCATTACCCATACTCCCCAACACCTTAACCCTGTGGATTTTTTAATCAAACCCCTCACATCTTTCACCGTCGTATGCCGTGCAAAGTCATGGTGTCGTAATAACTTTAAAGACACCTGTATTTCAGGTACATAAAGCTGCTTTCTGGCTTGCTTTGTCCTAAAACACAAATTCTTATACACAGTTTGCTTCATCTGATGCACTAACACACTAGGCTTAACATGGAAAAACTATAAAAAATATCTAACTCATTGTTTTATATAAAATATCAATATCGATTAAAAACTACACAATCTAACCCGAGGCCTTGAGTTATAACGATTTCAAGCCTTTTACCCCAAACTTTCCACAGAGTTATCCACAGTTTCTGTGGAAAACCTTCAATTATCAATCACGACAAGCAGTTAGATGGTTCTTTTATAATTAACCATCAATCATGGAACATTTCTGGTGAAACATCCTCCTTCTTTTTCACCAGCTAAAAAGCGTCCAACGTGGAATCAACAACCCCTCGTCTAACTCATTCTGGCGGCTATCCAAACTTCCATCGCCATCCGTATCGACCAGAAAATAAGCAAAGCCCTTTTTCGGGGTGATTTTGATCATATAAAGCCTGCCATTGGCGCGGTACTCTTCTATCATTTCAGTCTTGCTGTGCGTTATCGTAATCTCAGGTTCGTTGTCAGGCTGCGCCGCCAGCATCAATGGAGCGCTACCCACAGACAGTCAGACAGTGCCAAGCATAATAATAGTTGAAACAGTTTTTTCATAACGCCAATAATCTCACGTTCTTCAGCAGATGGTTCAAATCCACGTTGCCCGTAATGCTGAAATATCGCATCAACCACCTCCAGTGGACTACCCAACACCTCAAGCAGTTCAAAATCTTCGGCACTGAATCATTATAATGGTGGCCACTCGACCCATATTAGCAGATCATCCCTGCGTATTAACCAACTATTATTATTCCAAGACCAACTCAAAAACTCGCAAATAACCGATGACTAAAAATAACGCAGACAAACTACTGGTACTGATCGATGGCTCCTCCTACCTTTATCGCGCCTTCCATGCGATGCCACCACTGACCAATTCACAGGGGCAGGCAACCGGTGCAATCTACGGCGTAATCAATATGTTACGCACGTTGATCGATGAATATAACCCCGACTATGTTGCAGTCGTATTTGACGCCAAAGGCAAGACCTTTCGTGACGAGATGTTTGATCAGTACAAGGCGAATCGCCCACCAATGCCGGATGAACTGCGTGCGCAGATCGAGCCACTACATGCGGTGGTGCGCGCCATGGGGTTACCGTGTATCGTTGAACCGGGGGTTGAGGCCGATGATGTCATCGGCACACTGGCACAACAAGCAGCCGCCAGTGGCATTCGTAGTGTGATCTCGACCGGCGATAAAGATATGGCTCAGCTAGTCAATGAGCATATCACGCTGATCAATACCATGAACAACAAGATACTCGACCGCGCTGGTGTCATCGAAAAATTCGGCTTACCGCCAGAACAGATCATCGACTACCTCGCGCTGATCGGCGACACCTCTGACAATATTCCTGGCATCCCCGGCGTCGGCCCCAAGACCGCCGTCAAATGGTTTAGCCAGTATGGCTCGCTCGATGAGATCATCAACCAAGCCGAGACCATCAAAGGCAAGGTTGGCGAAAAATTCCGCGCCAACATGGCTCAGCTACCGCTCTCTCGCCAGCTCACCACCATCAAACTGGATGTACCGCTCGCCGAAACACCCCAGACACTGCAGATGCAACCAGCCGATATTGATGCGCTACGCAAACTGTTTCAGCAACTGGAATTCAAACGCTGGCTCGAGGAACTTGAACATGGCGTTTTTTCAGATCAACCCTCAACGAACGAAGCAGAAACACCCTCACCCATTGAACGCCACTACGACACCATTCTCGACCAGGCATCGCTTGATAAATGGATCGCTCAGCTCAACAGCACTGAATTGTTTTCATTTGATACAGAGACCACCAGCCTAGACTATATTGAGGCAGAGATCGTTGGCGTCTCGTTTGCCACCGAAGCGGGTGCTGCCGCCTATGTGCCGCTTGCACACGACTACGAAGATGCCCCACCACAGCTCGATCGCACCACGGTACTCGAACAGCTACGCCCACTACTTGAAGATAAAGCACGCAAAAAGGTCGGTCAAAATCTCAAATATAACGCCAATGTGCTGCTCAATTATGGCATCCAGCTACGTGGTATCGCATTTGATACCATGCTTGAATCGTACGTTCTCAACAGCACCGCCTCACGCCACGATATGGACTCACTAGCGAAAAACCACCTTGGTGTGGAGACCATCCACTACGAAGATGTCGCCGGAAAGGGGGCGAAACAGATCACCTTTAACCAAGTGCCGCTTGAGATTGCATCGCCCTACGCTGCCGAAGATGCCGACATCACCCTGCAACTGCACCAAAAACTATGGCCGCAGGTCAAAGGTGTCGAGGCATTGTGCAAACTATTTAATGATATTGAGCTACCGTTGCTGCCGATCCTAGCTAGGATGGAATACCACGGTGTGCTAGTCGACGCCGAGATGCTCAACATTCAAAGTGGAGAGCTAAGCGAACGGATGCAGCAGATTGAACAAGAGGCCTTTAGCGTTGCCGAGCAGACGTTCAACCTCAGCTCACCTAAACAGATTCAGGAAATTCTGTTTGAGAAACAGCAGCTACCCATTATAAAGAAGACCCCGAAGGGACAGCCATCAACGGCTGAAGAAGTACTGCAAGAGCTGGCGCTCGACTACCCACTGCCGAAGTTGATCCTCGAACATCGCGGCATGAGCAAACTCAAATCGACCTACACCGATAAGCTACCAAAGCAAATCCACCCCAAAACTGGCCGTGTGCACACTTCATACCACCAAGCAGTAACCGCCACCGGACGACTCTCATCGAGCAACCCCAATCTGCAAAACATCCCGATCCGCAATCAAGAGGGACGTCGCATTCGCCAGGCCTTTATCGCACCCGAGGGTAAAATCATCGTCGCTGCCGACTATTCACAGATCGAGCTACGCATCATGGCACACCTCTCTGGCGACACCGGGCTACTCGATGCCTTCCGCCGAGGCGATGATATCCACAGCGCCACCGCCGCCGAGATATTCAATACAATGCCGATCAGTGTCACCTCAGAACAGCGCCGCCGCGCCAAGGCCATCAACTTCGGTCTGATCTACGGCATGTCCGCCTTTGGCCTCGCCAAACAGCTCTGCGTGGGCCGCAAAGAAGCGCAGGAATATATCGACCTCTATTTTAAACGTTATCCCGGTGTACTCGCCTATATGGATCGGATGCGGGAAACGGCCAAGGCCGATGGCTATGTTGAAACTTTGTTTGGACGCCGCCTCTATCTGCCTGAGATCAACGCGCGCAATGCACAACGCCGTCAGTACGCCGAACGCGCTGCGATCAACGCACCGATGCAGGGCAGCGCCGCGGACATCATCAAACTAGCGATGCTAAAAACCGCAACATGGCTTGAAAATGATTCGATTGATGTGACAATGGTGATGCAGGTACACGATGAATTGGTTTTTGAGGTGGCCGAAGAGCAGTTGATTGCCGCAAGAGACGGTATTCGTAGCTGTATGACGGGTGCGGCTAAACTCGCAGTCCCGTTAGTGGTCGATATCGGTGACGGAATCAACTGGAACGAGGCACATTAAGGTGAAATTAGCGTAGTTTTGAAGAAAAATGGTCTTTTTTAAGATTTTTTCGAAAAAAGATTAAAAGAAAGCTGAACTTTTTCAAACATTGGCCGTCTTACTTTACAAGTGTGTCTTTGGACACCACCACTCAGCCTCCCTGAGTGGCCCTTCTTACTCAGCTCCCCCAAGCTGAGTATGAGTTTTAACCCCGGTTATTCCCTCCCTCTCTCTAAAATAACCGGGGATTTTTTTATCCCTAATTTTCTATCCAAGCTTCAACCAACCGTCCAAGCAGGCATGCGCCTCATCAACTCCCGTCTTTTTCAATGATGAAAAAAGCTGCGTCGAGATTTCCTGATCGCCCTCGGCATTAAAATCCTTAGCAACATCTCGACGCACCTCTTGCAGCATATTGCCGGCAGCGCCACGACTCAGCTTATCCGCCTTGGTCAGCAACAGATGCACCGGCATCTTCGCCTCACAACACCAAGCCAGCAGCTGACAATCGAGTTCCTGCAGCGGACGACGGCAATCCATCACTATAATCAACCCCTTCAAGGACTGACGGGTCTGAAAGTAATCTTCAATCAACTTCATCCATTTTTGCTTGGTGCTCAGCGGCACCTTAGCGTAACCGTACCCCGGCAGATCCGCCAGACGACGTTCACCAGCGATCTCAAAATAATTAATCTGCTGAGTGCGCCCTGGCGTTTTACTGGTACGTGCCAGCGCGTTAATCCCGGTAATGGTATTGATCGCACTCGATTTGCCAGCATTGGAACGCCCCACAATCGCCACCTCAGCCCCCTCGTCATCTGGCAACTGAGAAAGCGACGCCACACTCAACATAAAGGTGGCACGACGATAGGGGTGATTCGGCTCAGGCATCATTCAACTCACACATATTTGTGTCATAACAGGACAAGGTTAACGCTTACCACCACGCCCATACACATAACGGCTAAGACTCATCTCATCACTGCTCACACGACGTACTAGGTGATCAAGACTGATGATCGCATGCTCCAAGAAGACCACCGCCAGATAAGGGTGTTCAATACGTAGACGGTCATACATCACGCGCGACAATTTCATCAACTGGGTGTTATCAGTCGCAACACGCATCCGTAGCAGGCGTGGTTGACGATCAAAAAAGGACATTTCACCGACCAGTTCGCCTTCAGACATGCGGCCAATCTCCATCTCACTGCCGCGTTCTTCATAAACCAGCGCGGTTTCACCCGAGACCACGAAATAGATCGCATCACCGACCTCACCGATGTCAGTGATGATATCACCCTTTTTATATTCCACTAGCTCGGTGTAATCGAGTAATGTCTGAACTTCCTTAATCGTTAACGACTCACACAGATGCTGCTGATTGAGGAACTGAGCCAAATCAAAAGGTTTTGTTGTCATCAACTATC
>QIHH01000159.1 GCA_003230195.1 Gammaproteobacteria bacterium | reverse complement strand
GGCCAGGGCGTGGCCGAGGGCAAACTGACGATTGGCGACCTAGTGCTGATCAATGCCTACCTACTGCAGATGTTCATCCCGATGAACTTCCTCGGTTTCGTCTACCGCGAAATCAAACACTCACTGGTCGACATCGAACGGATGTTTGGTATCCTCGATGAAAACAAGGCCATTGAAGATAAACCGGATGCCAAAGCACTTGCAGTTACCGATGGCAAAGTCCAGTTCGAGCACGTTGCCTTTCATTACGATAAAAATCGTCAGATCCTTAATGATATCGATTTCACAATTGAACCCGGCGAAAAGGTTGCTGTAGTCGGCGGCAGCGGTGGTGGGAAATCAACTCTGGTTCGCCTGCTGTTCCGCTTTTACGACGTACAAAATGGCGCCATCAAAATCGATGGGCAAGACATTCGCGACGTCACGCAACAAAGCCTACGCGAATCAATCGGTATCGTGCCGCAAGATACCGTGCTATTTAACGACACCATCTACTACAACATCGCCTATGCCAAACCGAATGCCGCCAAAGAAGAGATAGAACGTGCCGCTGAAATGGCACATCTAAAAAACTTTATCGAATCCTTACCGGAAGGTTATGAAACCATGGTAGGTGAACGTGGCCTTAAAGTCTCGGGCGGTGAAAAACAGCGTATCGCGATTGCCCGTGCGATCCTCAAAAACCCCCGTATTTTAATCTTTGATGAAGCGACCTCCGCACTCGATTCTGAATCAGAAAAAGCAATCCTCTCTGCATTTAGTGAGATCGCTACCGACCACACCACATTGGTGATTGCCCATCGTCTATCGACGATCATCGATGCAGACCAGATATTAGTGATGGATAAAGGGCAGATTGTTGAGCGCGGCAGCCACCGTGAACTGCTTGCCACCGGTAAGGTTTACGCGGGTATGTGGGCACTGCAACAGGAGCAGCAACGCAGTACCGAAAACACAACAGGCTAATCGCCTTATGACGTAAGACCAGCTAACCCTGCCCACAACGAAAGGCGGTCACCGTATCAGCCAATAATAAAGCCATCAACATTGCAAAAGGCGCTTGCAGATGGCCAGTATAATTATTGCTGACGGTGACCCAGAAATCCTTTTCCTGCTAGAGTTGTTCTTATCACGCCACCATACCATTTAGAAAATAGAGTACTAAACTGATGCCTGCTGACATAAAAACTCACTATTCTTCTCACGTGATTATTTTATATCGTCTTAGACTCTACTGCGGACCTTTCACTTTCAATCTCGTCCACGTCATAAACGGACACTGAAAAATAATGCGTACCCTCTTCTAACCCCTCCACAACATGCTGAGTCACCGTCGGGTCACTCAAGTCAATAAGGAGGCTCATATTATCGGCGCTAGTACCATGGTAAAGCCGATACCCCTTCAACTCACTCAGCATAATCTGCGAGCCATCTATTCTGGTCAACGGCGCGATCCAGCTTACTGTTGCGCTACCGGTTACCAGTGCCTGATATTCATTAACAACCAAGTCAAAACTATCCAGTGAAACTAACTGATCGCCATCAGAAACGGATATCACAATATCTGCATAACTACCAACATCAACACCCTCAGGGGTACCACTCAACTCTCCTGTAGAACTGTTGAAGTTTGCCCAAGCGGGCCGATTAATTACACTAAACGAAAGAACATCATCATCGGCATCATTCGCCACAGGAACAAAACTATAAGTCGCCCCCTCGTCAACAACGGCTATCGGCGTACCACTAATAGCAGGCACACGATTAACATTCACAACTGTAATATCAAAGGGTGCCAATGAAACTGTGTCTATGCCATCGCTCACCTGAAGAGTGACATTGCTGTACACCATGCTAGACGAATAATCAGGGATCCCGCTCAATTCACCCGTATCAACATTAACCTCTGCCCAAGCAGGGAGATTAAGAACACTAAAGGTTAGTGAATCGTTATCTAAGTCATCTACAGTAGGCGTAAAGTTATAAGAGGATTGTTCATCAACAGTTATTGATGGTGTGCCACTGATCGTCGGTGCCCGGTTCACATTGTTCACGGTAATATTAAATGGTGCCAATGCCACTAACTCACTACTACCATCACTCACTTGCAGGGTAACATCACTATAGACTTGACTGGATGAAAAATCAGGGGTACCCGATAACTCACCCGTCGTTGTATTCAATGCTGCCCACAGCGGCTTATTCAATACGCTGAAGGTGAGTTCA
This sequence comes from Gammaproteobacteria bacterium, assembly GCA_003230195.1. Classification (GTDB taxonomy): domain Bacteria; phylum Pseudomonadota; class Gammaproteobacteria; order SZUA-140; family SZUA-140; genus SZUA-76. The sequence goes on along the minus strand of QIHH01000159.1, from coordinate 33,321 downwards.
TCACCATCGGCATCTGCCGCATTCGGGGTAAAACGATATAAAACGCCCTCATCAATGGTTGTGATCGGCGTACCAGTGATCGTCGGTGCCTGGTTCACATCGCTCACGGTGATATTAAATGGTGCCAATGCCACTAACTCACTACCATCACTCACTTGCAGGGTGATATTACTATAGACCTGGCTGGATGCAACACTTGGGGTGCCCGATAACTCACCCGTCGTTGTATTCAATGTTGCCCACAGCGGTTTATTCAATACGCTAAAGGTGAGTTCATCACCATCGGCATCTGCCGCGTTCGGGGTAAAACGATATAAAACGCCCTCACCAATGGTTGTGATCGGCGTACCGCTGATCGTCGGTGCCCGGTTCACATTGTTCACGCTGATATTAAAGGATGCCAATGCCACTAACTCACTACCATCACTCACCTGCAAGGTAACATCGCTATAGAGCTGGCTGGATGAGAAATCAGGGGTGCCCAATAACTCACCCGTCGTGGGATTCAATATGGCCCACAGTGGTTTATTCAATACACTAAAGGTGAGCGCATCATCATCGGCATCTGCTGCGTTCGGAGTAAAGCGGTATAAAACACCTTCATCAATGGTTGTGATCGGCGTTCCACTGATCGTCGGTGCACGGTTGACGTTAGTGACAGTGATGCTAAATGGGGCTAACGAAGTGACAACATAACCGTCGCTAACGCTAATCTGAATATTGCTATAAACACCACTATCCGAATAACCCGGCACACCGGAAAGCTGCCCCAAAGTCAGATTAAATGAAGCCCAAGCGGGTTCATTAATAATTGAAAAGGTTAACGCGTTTCCATCAGGGTCACTCGCACTTGGCATAAAACGATAAGCAGACGCTTCAGGAACAACACCACTAGGCATGCCGCTAATAGCCGGCGCACTGTTATTTAATCCGACGGTGATCGAAAAAGCAGGCAAAGAGACAACCTCCTCCCCATCTGACACTTGAATAATAATACCCTCATACACCCCAACATGGCTATTATCAGGCAGGCCAGATAACTGCCCAGTTTCAACATTAAACTCGCTCCAGCTGGGCGGCTTCTCAATAGAAAAGACCAGCGTGTCTCCGTCCTCATCGCTGGCGACGGGGGTAAAATCATAAGCTGTTCCAGCAACAATCCCCGTTAACGGCATACCACTTATTAAGGGCGAGCGGTTTACATTTTCAACAGTAATTGAAAATGGCTCAAGCGCAACACTTTCGGTGCCATCAGTCACACTAATAGTAATCGCACTAAATTGGCCGGCTTGATCAAACCCCGGCGTACCAGAAAGGCCCCCAGTCGCCACATTAAACTCCGCCCATGAGGGCTTGTTATCAATGGTATAAACCAGCAGATCGCCATCCACATCGCTTGATACTGGTTCAAACAAATACGCGACGCCTTCAGCCACTGAATCTGGGGCCGTTCCTGTAATCACAGGAGGATTATTAATCTCATCTGCGATTGGAGAATTAAGCTCTGTAATTTGTTCGGCGGACAACGTTGCAATATCACTCAAGCGCTCAATCAGCGATTCCTGAACACCTTCTGGTAGGAAAGCACCCACAGCTTCTGGTAAAATTCCCACAAGACTATTCGTTAAGTTTATCAACTCCGAAAGTGCAGCAGATGGGTCGATACGTTGTCCAATTTTAGTCGCTGTTTCTAACTGAATAATCATTTCAGCCGTACTGACTACCTGCCCGGTAGTCGGCATAGGTGAGGCATCAGGCATAATCGTTTCGATAGATGCATCCAGTGCTGCCGTGGCAACGTCACCATTAACCTGCAAAAGATTAGGCAACGCTTCTAAGATAATCTGTCCTGCAATGAGTTTCGCGCGGAGTGCAATCTCTTCATTAACCCCAGATTCACCTTTACCATCAAGAACACCATCAGCCAAATCAGCTGAAAGCATTAAAATAACATCATTTTCACTAACTAGCATACGATTGTCATCAGCAGATCTTTGCGTTCGCCTAATTAACTCACCAAGCGATTCACTGGCTTTGACAAGCGATGCAACTTCACTTTCAGTCACCTCTGTAGAAATAGGATCAGGCATCAAAGCCTTATCAAAACCAAAATTAAGCTCCCTTAGGACTGTTGCTGTTGCTTGCTCAATATTTTCATCAGTCAAACCACCCATTGCTTCAGCAGTTCTGACAATAAAAGTACTAAACGGGTTAATATTAGCTATCGTATCTAGGGGGTAAAGCACGGTAGAAATTAATTCAAAGGTGGGGGCGGCATTAGTGACAAGATCAATACCTCCAATTGCCTCAATAGTAAGAGGGTAAGAGCTCTCTTTTGCCTGTATCGACACCTCATAATTTGCAAATGCATCAGAAACAATTGAATTCAGTACAACCCCATCCTTATCGCTTATGATGATTGTAGCGCCAGTGACTGGACCGTCACCAACGCTACCCTGATAAGTAGCGACAACGTCAGCGTCTCCACTACCTCCACCATCTTCACCTAAATCACACGCCGTTAATAGTACGCACTTGAATATAATAATTGCTATCCGAAAATTATGCCACACGCTGTTTACACTCCATTCGTCCATGTTATTTGGTCAACGCGAGTAAACTACAGGATCTATAAAAAAACAGCGCGACCTTCATCACACTATTTAGAATAGAAGATACAATTCAACCACATTTGATTAAAAAACCGTATTGAATACCCACGCTAAAACATCACCAGATCTATTAATGGCATTGATTTATCCCATAATCAGTACCATCGCACTCAGTTGAAAACGAGATTTTTATTTGACTCACACAGACGTAATACATCAAGCAATGAACTAAGAAGAAAAGTAAAAGGAAACTTATTTAAGACACCATGAACATGCCTGAAAGCCTTGCCCACCACACAATACGTGGCGGCAATAACTAACTTATTCTAAGCAATATTAGATCCCATGACAGCTTTTCAAACTAATTGACCATTAATTAAGCACGGCAGGTAACAAAAATAATATAATCACATGTATGTAAGTGAATATAAAAGATTATAAAATAATATACAAGATAAAACTTAAATGATCGCACATAAACTTAACAAGTTTTGTAGCAGGTATCTCTCTACAAAAAAATATCAGTTTAGAAGGGACAATCGTTAACACAGTTCATTCTTTCACCGGTAGCCGGGCGATCAAATGTGATTTGTTGCATGTAAGATTAAACGCCGCGTCAGCAGAAAGGCCTCGTCAGTCGCATGCAGGTCACATCCCAGTACAGGATAGTCAATTTCACAACCATAAATGTGCAATTATTGAGCAGAGGCTTTCCTGAAAGCGTCAAGTAAGCCGCTGGGGGTTTTGATCAACATAAGATGCAAATTTTGATAAGTCGCGCTGAGTGTTTCGTGACAAACAAGAGTAATATAAAGGATCAGCTTGCTGATTGCATCGTGCAGATAAATATAATAATCACCAAAAATTGCTAAACATTATATCGCACATGACGATACGAAATTCATGAGAAATGAGCGCCAGATTACCTCAACCAACGTACCAAAGGCTGGCATAGCACAAAAGCCCTGCGTTTATCTATTAGTTAATCTCGACAACGGCGCAATTTACACTGGGGTCACACCCACACTCGCTGAACAGGTGTGGAAACACAAAAACCATATGATCGAAGGCTTCTCAAAAAAATTCAACATCACCAGTCTAGTCTGGTTTGAGGTGTTTTCTACGATAGAATCGGCCTATAAACAAGCTAGGCTCCTGAAGAACTCTCCCTTCGAGGTAAAACAGGGGTTAGTGGAACAGTCAAACCCAAAATGGCAAGACCTCTACAGTAAACTCAATGAAGGGCAACCAGATTCTGTGCTAAAAGCGAGTTAAAAACCTTTACGACGCTCAACCAGCACCTTACGTCACTGGCAATGAGAGGGCTAATGCGTAAACTCAGCAAATACCTCTTCGCCGGCCAACTTTCGTCTCTCGTTTGAGAAGCAGTAATATTCCGGTTTCTCATCGATGAAGACCTAAATATCGAGTTCAAACTCACATCATCCGCCTTAAAAAGTGCCACAGACATAAAATACTGTCGATTACCTTTGAGGGCACCTCTATTAATTCATGAACACGCACATTAAACCCTAAATTTGCCACAGCGGTATTACAAATCTTGTCAATAGACACGCTAGGGTGTACCCCTTGGGTATTCCCAAAGATTCGCGTCTTGCTGTGGCAAATCTGGACATCCAGTACCCATGGGCACTCTGTCAGCTGTGCTTAGAATCAATAGCGGAGCCCTTAAGACGATAAAAAAGATGCGTACCACATTGCTTGCAAAAACCACACTCTGCCCACTTGAGATGAATCATAGAAAGCGATATTGTCTTCGCCTTCGAAGGCGGCATCAGTAGCGCAGTCTACACTCAGGTAAGGGCTTCCGCCCTAGCCCAAGCTTACAAATATACGAGACTTAAAGCGCAGCCAACACTCCATTCAACGTATCACTCGGCCGCATCACTTTAGATGCCATCTCCGCATTTGGCTGATAATAACCACCGACATCCACCCCACCACCTTGAACATCATTCAATTCGGCAACGATCTTGGCTTCATTAATCGTCATCACTTCTGCTAGCGCTTTAAAGCGCTCCTGAAGATCGGCATCTTTTGTCTGCGCGGCCAATGCCTGCGCCCAGTACATCGCAAGATAAAAATGGCTACCACGGTTATCTAGCTCACCCACTTTTCGTGAAGGTGATTTATTAGCATCAAGGAATTGCCCGGTTGCGGCATCCAGTGCATCGGCCAGTACCTGTGCCTTTGGATTATTGAAGTTCACTGCAAGATGTTCAAGCGATGCGGCCAGCGCCAGGAACTCACCCAGTGAATCCCAACGCAGGTGATTATTTTCTAGCAATTGTTGCACCAGCTTAGGTGCGGAACCACCCGCACCCGTTTCAAACAGACCACCGCCATTCATCAATGGCACAATCGATAACATCTTGGCCGAGGTGCCCAGCTCTAGAATTGGAAATAGATCGGTAAGATAATCACGCAATACGTTACCAGTAACAGAGATGGTATCTTTACCTGCTTTAATGCGCTGCAATGTAAAGCGAGTCGCTTCGGTTGGGGCCATGATATGAAGCACCAATCCATCGGTGTCATGGTCTTTAAGATAGACGTTTACCTTTTTGATCAGCTCAGCATCATGTGCGCGTTTTTCATCCAGCCAGAAAACCGCTGGGATATTCGCTGCACGGGCGCGAGTGACAGCAAGCTTAACCCAGTCCTGAATCGGCGCATCTTTTACTTGGCACATGCGGAAAATATCCCCTTCCGCAACGGTTTGTTCCATCAACACCGCACCACGGCCATCCACTACACGCACAGTGCCTGCAGCGCTCATCTGAAAGGTTTTATCATGCGAGCCATACTCTTCTGCCTTTTGCGCCATCAACCCTACGTTGGGTGCGGTACCCATCGTGGCGGGGTCAAATGCGCCGTGTTTTTTGCAGAAATCAATCGTTTCCTGGTAAACACTGGCATAACAACGATCTGGAATCACAGCGAGTGTCTCCTGTTGTTTACCCGACTTGTTCCACATCATGCCTGAACCGCGAATCATTGCGGGCATTGAGGCATCAATGATCACATCACTCGGCACGTGCAAGTTGGTGATGCCCTTATCAGAATCGACCATCGCAATATCGGCGCTCGCTGCTATCACGGTATTGAGGTCTGCTTTAATCTCCGCCTGTTTGTCTGCCGGTAACGTGGCGATTTTACGATAGACGTCACCCAAACCGTTATTCAGATTTACATCCAACTTAGCTAACGTATCAGCGTGCTTATCAAGGGCCTCTTTAAAAAAAACAGCAACGGCAGTGCCGAAAATGATCGGATCAGATACCTTCATCATGGTCGCTTTCAGATGCAGCGAAAAGAGAATACCCTGTGATTTTGCATCAGCAATCGCTTGTGCAAGAAATACCTGCAATGCCTTTTTGCTCATCACAGCAGTGTCGATCACTTCACCCACCAGCAGTGGTGAGCTTGATTTCAGTTCAGAGACGCTGCCATCAACAGCCACAAACTCAATCTTAAATTCAGATACATTTACAATCGTCACTGATTTTTCAGAACCGTAAAAATCCCCTTCAGACATATGCGCCACGTGAGATTTTGAGTCACTCGCCCACGCACCCATCGAATGTGGGTTTTTCCTGGCGTAATTTTTAACCGAAGCGGGTGCTCGTCGATCTGAGTTCCCTTCACGTAACACCGGATTCACCGCACTACCCAGTACTCTGCCGTAGGTAGCCTTAATGGCCTGCTCGTCATCATTCCTGGGATTAGCCGGATAATTGGGAACCGCATAACCATGCGCCTGTAATTCAGCAATCACCGCCACCAGCTGCGGTATCGACGCGCTGATATTGGGCAATTTGATAATATTGGCAGTAGGACTCTTCGCCAGCTCACCCAGCTCAACAAGCGCATCTCCAATGCGTTGCCCAGCCTTTAATCTAGCCGGAAAATTCGCAATAACACGCCCCGCGAGTGAGATATCACGCGTCTCAATCAGAACATCAGCAGCACCTGCAAACGCCTCAACAATCGGTAAAAATGAGTACGTTGCTAATGCTGGTGCTTCGTCCGTCAGCGTATAGATGATTTTCGCCTTATCTGTCATGAAAATTCCTGATTTCTGATTTTTGTGGAAATTTTGGAAAAGGGGCATTTTACCCTAAAAGCGATCTGAAATCGCGTGTCAGGGAAACAACTTAACTGACATCCTTAGCACCACAGTATCGCTATCTGAGCGGTGACGATGAGCCTTCAGGTTTGTCGAAAAAGGCTCCCTGTCGATAAGAAAAAAGATCTCGTGGCAATAAGAACCAGACCTGACCCGTGCCTTCATCCAAATGATAACAGGCATAAAGTTGAATTAGTGATACCACATTAAACGCGTTATCATTCAAATACTGCTGATAATGCCTCAAACATTGGAGTTTACACATGAACCTCGAGAAGGTCGTTTTTGCCTTTTTTATTCTGTTAGCACTAACACTCAATTTTGGTTTTTTTCTAGGTGATATTGACGTCCCCCACCACCACAGTGTTTACGAACTATTCGCTGCCATTGTGGTTAGTCTGATCGCCACAGTATTAAAGTTTGGTGATCGCACCCACCTCGGCGCCCTGTTGCTCTCAACCAGTCTGGTGGCCGACCTTCAATTGATCATGGCTGCGGTGGTATGGGCCTTCGCTGAACACATTACTGGCACCGGCATGACCCCAGCGGTGATGGCGATTATCGTATCGCTCTCTGGTGGTGCACTGCTGGCCAATGTCACCTCGGTGGTGCTACTGGTGGCCGAAACCTTAACGGTACGCAGTTAAACACGACTGGCACAAGCCATGCACAATATCGCCTTTGTCCTGCTGCGGCGGATTCGCTCTCCGCTGGTCGTGCTGATCTGCGTCTATTCTATTGCTATGCTCGGTTTTGTGCTCATCCCCGGCATGGATGATGAAGGCCAGCCGTGGAAGATGGACTTTTTTCACGCCTTCTATTTTGTCAGCTTTATGGGTTCCACCATCGGCTTTGGCGAGATTCCCTACCCATTTACAAGTGGCCAACGGATGTGGGCAACGGTTACCATTTACAGTTCGGTCGTCGCCTGGCTCTACGCCATCGGCTCACTGCTGGCCGTGGTACAAGACCCCGCCTTTCGTACGCTGAGTCGACAAAATACCTTTCGCCGCTCCATTTCACGGATCAACTCCCCCTTCTATCTTATTTGTGGTTATGGCGAAACCAGCAGTCTGTTGATTCGCGCTCTCACCGAAGCGGGGATTCGCTCGGTGGTGATCGATGCGGACCAGACAAAGCTCAATACGCTGGAACTAGAGGACTACCCCATACCAGTACCGGGGCTATGTGCGGATGTCTCTCTGCCTGAAGTTTTAATCCTAGGCGGACTCAAACAGAAAAACTGCATCGGCTGTGTCGCCCTGACCGACCAGGATCCGATCAATCTTAAAGTGGCACTCACCAGCAAACTGCTTAACCCCTCGATCAAGGTGATTGCACGCGCAGAAACACAGGATGCTGAGCTCAATATCGCCTCTTTTGGTACCGACGAAATCATCAACCCTTTCACCACATTTGCTGGACGCCTAGCGCTAGCACTCCATTCACCATCGATGTTTATGCTCTTTGAATGGATGACCGGCGTCCCTCACGAACCACTATGCAAGCCAATCTACCCCCCCAGAGGCACCTGGATTCTTTGTGGCTATGGGCGCTTCGGCAAAGCGGTTCACGAAAGGCTCGCCGCCGAAGGGGTCTCCACCACCATTATTGAAGAAAAACCAGAATTAACGGAAGCCCCTAAAGGAACTGTGGTTGGTCGAGGCACCGAGGCACCCACACTACTGGAAGCCGATATCTGTAACGCGGTCGGTATTGTTGCCGGTACGGATGACGATAGCAATAACCTGTCGATCATCATGACCGCACGTGAGCTCAACCCACATCTGTTTATGGTGGCGCGCAAAAACCATCGCGCCAATGCCTCTATTTTCCAAGCGGCGCAAACAAATCTAACCATGCAACGCGGCAGCGTGATCGCACATAAAATATTTGCATTGATCACCACTCCACTGCTGGCTGAATTTTTACGGCTGGCAATCACTCATAACAACGCCTGGGCGGAGAAAATAATCGCGCGGGTTAGCAAAATTGCGGATGGCGAAGCACCACAGATATGGACCGTCAACATCAATAACGAAGATGCACCCGCGCTAACCGATGCATTATCAAAAAAAATACGGCCTCGTTTAAAGCAGCTTTACGCTCACCCCAGAGAGCGTGATGTAAACCTGCCAATATTCACCTTACTATTAAAGCGTAACAATGATGAAATGCTGCTACCGGACGGGGATACACCATTGAAAAATGGCGATCAGATACTACTCTGTGGTCGGCATGATATCCGCAACCAGATGGAGTGGGTATTAAAAAACCGCAATGTATTTCATTATATCCATACCGGTGAAGTGCTTGCGCAAGGATGGTTATGGCGTAAATTAATCACCTCAAAGTCAAAAAATAAAAACAGTTAACGCCATAGCCCTGCATTTACCAAATCAACTAAGTGCCTTGATACTATGATGTGGATTAATCTCAAGCGCTTGCTGATAATGCAACATCGCCTCATCATATTTTTTGAGTTCATAAAGGCAATTCCCAAGATTAAAACAGGACTCCGCATTGGGCATCAACTCAACTGCTTGGCGAAAATTTTCAGATGCCTGCAGATAACTCCCCGCCCCATACAACGCAACACCTAGGTTATTGTAAGCACCAATTAATTGAGGATTAATGTTTAATGCCTGATGATAGAAATCAATCGCTTCCCTAACCCGGCCACGCTGCGCCTGTATGGTGCCTAATAAATGCAGTGCATTCGCCTCCGAAGGATTCATTTCTAACAGCGAGCGATAGCCCCTTTCAGCACCATCGAGCTCACCCTGCTGGTGCAATGTAATCGCATCATTAAGCATTTCCTTATGCATTGCTAAATCATGAGCCGAAAATTCTATACTCATCTGAGATTCAAGCCACTGTACCCAGATATCCAGATATGATTTTTCTAGTTCTTTACAAAACCGCTGGCTATCAAAAAGTAATGAGGTATTACGTTGAGTAATTAATTTTTCTCGTAAGGGTTGAAGCAGCGTAGGCTTATCTGCCAGCTCAATTGCCAGTCGTTCATATTCACTTAATGTATCAACTACCAGCTCAGGCACACCCGCAGCACTTACCAGTCCGCTACCCATACGTGCCACAAAACTATTACCCTGATAGGTCAACACGGGCAGACCCGCCCATAGCGCATCACATGCAGTCGCCCCGGCATTGTAGATCAGCGTATCTAAAAATAGATCTGCCAAACGCAGGCGAGCCAAATGTTGTGCAGGCAGAATACGCGCTGCAAATATCAGTCGTGCTGAATTAACACCGCGTGACTGCGCTTCCTGACGAAGGTTTTTTTGCAGCGCTTCGCTCTCTTCTACCAGCCATAACACACTACCAGGTACGGCTAACAGGCAGTGCATCCAGACATCAAACACTTTCGGTGTAATTTTATAACTGTTATTAAAACAACAATAAACAAAACCCACTTCAGGTAAACCCGCCTCTGCTCGTGTTATCGTCTCGCTTGCAATTATTCGCTGGCTATCGTGAACCATATAACAGGGGAGCTGTAACAGCTTCTCACTGAAAAAGGACTGCATTTCAGCAGGCACCGCTGTTTTATCCACCACCACATAGTCGATAAAACTTGCCCCCATCGTACCAATATAACCGAGGTAATTAATCTGTATCGGGGCAGGACGCATCGCTAAAATACGTGTTCTTGCCCCGTTGCTGTGGCCATTCAGGTCCACCAGAATCGAGATTTCCTGCTGCTGAATATGGCGCGCTACGTCACTATCGCTCAGATGTCCCACCGCTATAAAGTGGTCAACCGCCTTTACCAAGCGCGCGCTTAGTTCACTGCCATCTTCAGGGCCATGGGAAAATGCAAACACCTCAAATTTATCGCGGTCGTGCAGCTCAAATAATTCAACAATCAACTGCGCCACCACATGCTGACGAAAATCACTCGAAAGATAACCAATTTTTATCCGCCCATTGGTCAGCTCAGGCACAGCATCAAGGTGCAGAGTATTCAGAGGGATAATGTCGTCAACATAATTCCTAGCACACGCAAGTTGAACCTCTGGGTCATCACACCAAGAGAGCAGGTTAAATGGCATCAGCATGCTTTTCGGTGTTTGTGCACACCTTATCATTTCACGCTCAAATTCCTGATAGCGAGACCAGTCACAGACGTTGCGTGAAATTAAACATAAATTATAAAATGCATCTTTGTGCTGCGGGTCTGTGATCAGTGCCTGGTTAAAACAGGCAATAGCCTTGGCGGGGCGTTTAAGTTTCCGATACGTATTACCAAGGTTGTAATGGGCCTCTGTATGCTGAGGAAAAATTTCAACCGCCGTCTTATAATGCTCAACCGATTTTTCATATTCCCCTATACGGTTAAATGCCCCACCTAAGTTCGTATGGATATCAGCATCATCTGGGGAAATATCAAGCGCGCTTTCAAAGCTGGCAATCGCTAACCAGAACTCCCCTTGATAAACCAACGAGATCCCGCGGTTGTTATAGATACGCACCGATTCAGGGTCTTTTATTAATGCCAGATCGTAACGCTTAACCAGTTCAGCATGCTGCTCATTTTGCGTGTATATCACACTAATAAAATGAAGTGCATCTTCATTGATAGGGTCATGATCTAGCACCTTACGGTATATATTTTCGGCGCGAGAAAATTCATCTCGCCGGAAATACTCCAGTGCTCTTCCCAGTAGACGTGTGATTTCAGCCACTTTTGTAATGGCAATCGGGGAAGGGCTATTTTTTTTATGCCCAACTTTTGAATTTTTCTTTCGATTAGCTTTTCTTGCCACGAAACCAACCCCTAGAATAAACAATAAAAAATCATTCTATCAGCTGTGTAATACGTTGAAAAACAGTGTCAACAACCGGTTAACAACACAACCTTCAACGCTGAATGCTCAAGAAGAGACGGGAGGAATAACTCAAACCTGTTACACTTGGCAAGCGCAACACTATTCAGGCACGACTAACATCGCCTTTTTCACGCCTGATTGATCACTAAACCTCACCTGTTGGTAAGGGCCACGTTCCAGCTTCAACAGCAGACAAGGGCTAGTTAATATTTCCCCAACCATCATATCGCGATCTGGCGCTATCCATTCAAGCAAAATCTCGACATTCCCCAGTTCGATCCAAGCCCTAGAATTCATCAACGCCAAACGATACCCCAATGTTGGACGCAGTCCCATTTCCATCAATACAAGCCGCTCACGATCAAAATCTATCGTCGACATAGCCTCTTGCTGGAATTTGTCATATAGGTGCTGTAGCTCTATCGCATTTTTGACCCAACTTGCTTGTGCGTCAGGCTCTTCTCGTCCGCATTGCATACCTATATAAAGCACGCTGACCTCGACACGAGCTGAAGCAGCGTCACCATAACGCACCTCTGAAGAACTTGAGGCACCTACAGTCATACTTAAAAAGATTGTAGCAAGTAACAACGAGTGTATCATTTTCATTAGTTATTCTAGCTGTTTTATTGTCAGTTGTCGCCTAAATCCCATCGGGATACCTGCGTGCTGAAGCAGCGAACTCGCCTAAACCCCACCCCAAACCCAGAGATAAAGTCCAACCCACTATGAATATCATCACTCCCAATGGTACGAAAACCTCCCGATGAAAAATAGATACCACACACCTCACCGAAATCACAAAGCTGAGAATCATTATCAAGGCCTGCCCCCTACCATATAGTATTCACGATCAGCAGGGAAAAGAACATTATTAAACTGGCATCGATAACTGCCACCTTCATTTCACCAGATTCAAAAATCAAAATCACATTAATATTCTGAGTGATACTGAAAAAATAGCTTCAATGCTTTTTATTACGTCGAGTAGTAAATTTTTTAAAGCGTTTGCGTTTATCCTGCTGATGATCAGTCAGTATGTTTTTACGCCCTTTATAAGGGTTATCACTGGTTTTGAATTCAATCTTGATTGGTGTGCCTTCAAGTTTCAATTGCTTGCGAAAGGTCTTCTCAAGATAACGTACGTAACTATCGGGGATACTTTCAGTTTGATTGCCATGGATCACGATCCGAGGGGGACGATGCCCACCCTGATGCGCGTAACGTAGTTTAATCCGCCGCATATGAACAGCCGGTGGTGGATGGGCAGCGACCGCCTCAGTGAGAATACGTGTCAGTTGTGGTGTTGATAATGCCATCTGTGCTGAATGGTATGCACGCTCAACCGACTTAAACAGTTCATTAACTCCCCGCCCTTTCAGGGCTGAAATAAAATGTATTTCAGCAAAATCAATAAAGGAAAGACGGCGCTGCAATTCATCTTTGACACGCTGTTGATCGTATTCACCCATGCCGTCCCATTTATTAATCGCAATTACCAGCGCCTTACCACTTTCCAGTACATAACCAAGAATTTTAGTATCCTGCTCTGAAATCCCCCCCGCATGCGCATCAATAACGAGAATCGCGACATCCGCCTCACTAATCGCCTGTAGTGCTTTAATCGAGCTAAATTTTTCAACCACGTCACTAACACGACTACGACGGCGCATACCGGCGGTATCGATCAGGATATAATCCTGCTTGCCACGTTGAAAGGGGATTCGAATGCTATCGCGAGTGGTACCGGGGCGATCAAACGCAAGCACGCGATCTTCTTTCAGAATGCGATTAACTAAGGTAGATTTACCCACGTTAGGGCGCCCTGAAATCGCAATTTTAATACTACGAGGACCATCTTCATCCTCTTCTTCAGGCACTTCAGTTTTAAGCATCTGTTCGAACACTTCCGTCATCATGTCCGATACACCTTCACCATGTGCCGCAGAGATCACTACCGTGTTTGCATAAGCCAACTCATAGAACTCACTACTAATCAGCTCTACGTCACGCCCTTCAGCCTTGTTAATCACCAGCATCAATGACTTGCCAGTGCGGCGTAGGCGATCAGCAATGGTCTTATCACCGGCAGACAGGCCAGCACGTCCATCGACTAAAAAGAGCACCGCATCGGCCTCATCAATCGCCACCATCGCCTGATTCATCATCAGGCCATCAATCCCTTTTTTCGAGTCACCTAAACCACCGGTATCGACTACAATATAGGGATGCGGCCCCATTTTACCTTCGCCGTAATTACGATCTCTCGTCAGACCCGGCTGGTCTGCCACCAGCGCATCACGCGTACGAGTAAGGCGATTAAAGAGTGTCGATTTACCAACGTTAGGTAGGCCAACCAATGCAATGACAGGTTTCATCACTCGTCCATTCGTAGTGCGGTAATAGTACCTAGGTGGCTTACCGAATAGAGGAAATCGTTAATCATCAGCGGTCGCACCGTCACCGCAACATCATCGATAGAACGACGCATCACAAAGCGCCCATCTTCAGTCGATAACCAGTGCAGGTAGCCTTCAAAGTCACCCACCACAATCTTACCATCATGAATAACGGGCGAACTAATGTCGCGTCGCATCAGCTTATCCTGTCGCCACAATGTAGCGCCAGTACGTCGATCTAACGCCATCACCTGTCCTTCATCATCGCTAATAAAAAGCTGTCGTTCGTCGAGCACAATGCCACTGTGTGAAGAAAATTCACGCGCCCAAATAATACGCCCAGAAGTCACATCAAGTGCGATTAAGCGTCCCTGAAAAGCAACCGCATATAAAATACCGTCGCCATAGGCCAGCTCTGCATCCACATCAACTAGTCGTTCCAGTTCTGAACGCCCTTTGGCTAATGCAACCACTTTCTCCCATAATAATTTACCATTGCTCACCGTAAGTGCCGCGACCTTGCCATTTGAAAAACCAGCAAAAACCTTGTCGTCCACTATCAATGGCGCACCGACACCACGCAGGCTCAGCGATGGAACAATTGTCTCGTAAACCCACAGACGCTCGCCACTTTGTGCATTAAGGCCAAACATCTTGCCATCATTAGTACGCGCCACAATCACACCCTGTGAAACTTGCGGTGCACTCATCACTTCGCTAGAAAGCTCACTACGCCACAACATCGAACCATCTTTGCCTGATAACGCTAACAATTCACCTTTGCGAGTACCCAGCAATAGATAACCATCACCACTTCCGATAGCACCCGTTAAGGCCTCTTCAGTTTCAACATTCCACTGACGACAACCGCACTCAGCATCTAATGCACGCACACGGCCACGTGGATGAGCGATAAACAACTGCTTGCCTTCCACCACTATGGCTGGCGATCCTTCCCACACATCCACACGCGATTGCGGCTGTCTGTACCAAGCAGGCACAGTATCAGCCACTGGCTCGAAATGTTCGAGCTGCGTCGGATGAGATTCAAGCGTTAAAGTACCACTACAACCAACCAGTGATAAAAGAACGAGTACCAACCACCAGCGGTCAGCACTCAATACAACAGAACCTCTCATAATTGCTATGCGCCCTCGCTACCGAGGTCATCAAGTTTCATCTGCAACAAACTATTATTCCCCTTATCATTTGCCTTCAACGCCTTTTCATAGGCACCTCGTGCCTGACTCAGTTGAGATAACGAGGCGTAAATATCACCTTTCAATTCTTCGTAAAGCGGGAGATACTCACCCGCTTCAATCGTGCTAATCAACGACAAAGCACCATCAGCATTGCCCTCAGCCAGCATCACTGATGCCATTCGAATACGAGCCATATGAATAAACTCAGCCTGCTCGCTGTTATCTAATACCCACTGTAAACGAGCACGCGCCGATAAAAAATCGCCTTCATCGACCTTAAATTTTGCAATCGCAAACGCTGATAACACCGCGTAAGGGGTATCTGAAAAATTATTAATAATGTGATCACCACGCGTCACTACTGCATCACTACGTGACTGCTGCAGGTCATCCTGTAGTTGAGAAAACTCCAGTGATGCATTTTGGCTTTGTGTCTTATTGTGCTGTATCCAGTAATTACCACCGATCAAGGCTCCAAAACCAAGCACCAGCCCAACAACAACTGATGTGCCATTTTCTTTCCACCACTTTTTAAGTGACTCAATCTGTTCTTCTTCAGTTGTATTAGCTACCACGTCGATACCCTCTAAAATTATGTTTATTGGTGATTCTTTCTATTACTCGCGTACCGCACTATTTGGTCAGATGGTAATCAATTCTTTTAGATGCTGTACTAACGCACTAGAATCTAGCGATGTTTGCGGTTTTCCATCGCGCAAAGACTTCAGCGTGACCTGTTGCTGCGCAATCTCATCTTCGCCCAGTATCAACACCCACTGAGCACCACTTTTGTCCGCTTTTTTCATCTGATTTTTAAAACTACCACCACCACAATGGCTAAGCAGTCGTAATCCAGGCAATGCATTGCGTAACTGCTCAGCCAATAATAACCCTTGCGAGGCTGCCGAATCACCCACGAAAACAAAATAAGCGTGAGGTGTTGCGTCTGGTACCACCAGCTCTCGATCCTCAATCAACGCCACCAGACGCTCCATCCCCATTGCAAAACCGATTGCGGGTGTCGCCTTACCACCCAACTGTTCTACTAGCCCGTCGTAACGCCCACCGGCACAAACGGTTCCTTGCGCACCAAGATCAGTCGTGACCCATTCAAATACCGTTTTTTGATAATAGTCGAGGCCCCGAACAAGCCTCGGATTGATGCGGTATTCAATCCCGACTCCATCAAGCAATATCTTCAATGTTTCAAAGTGCTGGTTGGATTCATCATCAAGATAGTCTAGTAACTGTGGCGCGCCTTCAATCATATCCTGCATCGCAGGGTTTTTACTATCAAGAATACGCAGCGGACTTTTATCTAAGCGCAACACGCTCTCTTCATCGAGCACATCACGATGGAGCGCTAGGTATTCAATCAACTGTTCACGATGAGCGGCACGTGCAACCGACGTGCCCAGCGTATTAATCTGTAATTCCAGCCGCTCAAGCCCCAGCAGCTTCCACAGGCGTGCGTTCATCATAATTAATTCAGCATCAATATCGGGGCCATTCAGCCCATAGACCTCAACGCCTGTTTGATGGAACTGGCGATAACGCCCCTTTTGCGGACGTTCATGACGAAACATCGGGCCGCTATACCACAGACGTTGAATCTGGTTATAGAGTAGACCATTTTCAATGCCCGCTCGCACACAGCACGCGGTCCCCTCCGGGCGTAGACTCAGGCTGTCGCCATTTCGATCCTCAAAGGTATACATCTCTTTCGCGACAATATCCGTCACCTCACCAATGGTACGCACAAACAGCTCTGTCTTTTCGACAATCGGCATACGAATTTCATCATAACCATAACCCTGCACTACCTGACGTATACACGCTTCAAGATGCTGCCAGATTGGGCTCTGCTGCGGTACGATGTCGTGCATGCCACGCACTACTTTTATACACTTGGACAAAGTTATTCCTACACTACTCTAGTTAACTGAACGGATAAACAGTGGCTAGCGACGTTTCAATTCTTGCAAGGGAATCACTACATCACCATTGTCATCAACGGCCGATGCTTTACGTTGTGCGATCTGCTCACGCACATTACGCTCAATCTCATCGACCAACGCCTCGTTGCCTAATTTCTGGTTCGGCTTTCCCGCCACATACAATAGATTTGGCGAGCCACCGGTTAAACCGACATCAACCTCTTTCGCCTCACCCGGGCCATTCACCACACAGCCAATCACCGCCACATCAAGTGGATCAGTAATATCTTCAAAACGTGATTCTAGTGCATTCACAGTAGAAATCACATCAAACTGCTGGCGTGAACAAGAAGGACAGGCGATCAGATTAATCCCCTTACTGCGCAGACGCAGACTCTTCAGTATATCAAAACCCACTTTAATTTCTTCAATCGGATCCGCCGCCAGCGAAATACGAATGGTATCTCCAATGCCATCATTCAACAACATACCAAGCCCAACCGCAGATTTCACTGTGCCAGCACGCAACCCACCCGCTTCAGTAATACCAAGGTGCAGCGGTTGTTCAATTTGCGTCGCTAGTTTGCGATAGGCGGCGACTGTCATGAAAATCTCCGATGCCTTAAGGCTAATCTTGTATTCCTGAAAGTCGAGTCGATCCAGAATATCAATATGCCGCAGTGCCGATTCAACCAGCGCGTCAGCGGTCGGCTCACCATATTTAACCTGTAATTCTTTCTCTAACGAACCTGCATTAACACCAATCCGAATCGGAATATTATGGTCGCGTGCACTATCGATCACCGCACGAACACGCTCTTCTTTACCTATATTACCCGGATTAATGCGCAAACAGTCAGCACCTAGTTCAGCCACACGTAGCGCAATTTTATAATCAAAATGGATATCGGTCACCAGCGGAATAGAGACGCGCTGTTTAATTTTCCCAAATGCCTCTGCTGCATCCATCGTCGGCACAGAGACACGGACAATATCCGCACCCACTTTCTGTAATGCTTCAATCTGCCCAACCGTCGCATCAACGTCACAGGTATCAGTATTGGTCATACTCTGCACAGAGATCGGTGCATCGCCACCCACCGCTACATCACCTACCATGATCTGGCGAGATTTACGTCGTATAATTGGTGAAGTTGATTTCATTAAAGCATTACACCCATCGTTCTATTCACTGTTATTACCTAGCGTAAACCTAGCCACGTTACCGCGCGTAAAGCGACTTTGGTCAAACTCTTCACCATTAAGGGTCATCTCTATCGCCGGCGAATAGCCAAACAAAATTTTAAATGGCGCGGTACCACTCAGCACTCGTGTTTGACCCGGTTTACCGAGATCAAACATCATGCGTCGCTCATTGGCATCTGTAATCTCCACCCATGATTCAGCCGAAAAGGTTAATACCATAGAATCAGGAAACGATTGAGCAGCAGCTCTATCAGCAATAATTCTAGGCTCTAGAACAATCTCAATCTCTCTAGAGAGGATAACAGGAACCGGGGGGGGGTTAACCACCACAACAGATTCTACATGCTCTACAACTTTCTTAACCGCTAAAGTCTCTTCTATTTTTACTACTGGTTTAACTGAAGAAACAACTTCTGTTATAACCGGCGCCGTTATAATCGTTGCATCATCTATGGTTGAAATTTCATCAATCACCAGCTCCTCAGGCCCTGATGACATTCCCCACCACAGCAATACAATCACTACCAATCCCGCCATTAACCCCATCATGATACGAAAGTCAAACAATCCTTTTTTACTAATGACAAGATCAAGCTCTGGCGCAGGCTGAGTGTCCTGTGAGTTAAACAACTCAATTAACGGATCTGGCGGCAAGTCTAATAAACGCGCATAGTTTCGAATATAACCCATCACAAAAATGGGGGCGGGAAAATGAGCATAGTCATCCTCTTCCAGCGCTGAAATCTGCTTTTCAGTCAAAAAGAGTTGGTTTGCAATATCTGATATAGTGAACCCTCGACGCTGACGTTCCGCAGCTAACTCGCCGCCAGGCAAACACCCTCGTGACTCAGCCACTGACGCTTCAGTAGCAGCCTCAACCCTAAAGTCGGGCACTTCTACTGCTGTCGCGGCCATTGTCACATCTGCTTCACGAACCGTTTTGTTATCACGTTCAGTAGACTTAGCGTCAAAACTGAATTTTTTCTGCTCTAGCTCATTACTATTTTCTGACGAATCTTTCACCGTTATTCAGACTCCATCAAAGTCACGGTTTCATCCGCTAATGGAAAATTAACTTTCAGCTGACGCGCATACTCATCAGCTGTTGTCGTATCACCTAACTTACGTTCAATTTGAATTCCTAACCATAATGTTTCTGCCGTCTGCGTAGATACTTCAGTAAAGCGTTGAAAAAAAGCTCTGGCGCGAAGGTATTTTTCCGCATTGAAGGTCAGGCGCGCCATCTGATATAATGTTATCGGCATGCGCGGATCCGCCTCTAATACGATGCGAAAATATTTTTCAGCTCTGGTATAGTCAGGCTTACGCATCATGCACTGCGCAAGATTTTCATAAAATTCATGGCGAGGCTTATAAACCGGTGCAGTATTAACTGCCATCAAAAATCTTTTTTCTGCCGCCTCATAATCTTTCTGGTCACAAAGAAAAACACCATAATTATTATTCAACGAAAAGTCTTTTGGTGTTAATTCTAAAGCCGTTTTATAATGAAACTGCGCATCATCAGGCGACTTAAGTTGTCGGTAGAGCTCTGCAATATAGTGATGAGCCGCAACCTGCTCAGGATCCTGTCTGATTGCGCGCTGTAATTTTTCCAGTGCTATTTCAAAACTGCCCTGCTGCATGTAGGCTAGGCCAAGACGTGCATTGATCTCGGCAGAGTGCTCAGCATCGATTTTTTTTCTAATAGCGTCGGAAGTGCAAGCCGCTAGTGACAATAACAGTGAAATAACAACTAACACACGACAGCGTTTTTTCATGCTTCTTGGCTCACCTGCTTGATTACGCCAAAGCTAACGCTTCGTCGGGTTCGATCCTGCACCTTGCCCACTAGTTGCCCGCAGGCTGCATCAATATCTTCTCCACGCGTCTTTCGTCGGATAGTAACCAAGCCTGCTTTAATCAAAGTATCCTGAAATCGATCAATCACTTCGCGGCTAGAGCAGACATAGTCTGAGCCTGGGAAGGGATTAAAAGGGATCAGGTTAACCTTAGATGGAATTCCTTCTAATAATTTCACCAATTTCTTCGCTTCCGCAACACTATCATTAATCCCGTCCAACATCACATATTCAAAGGTGATTTTACGGTGAGGTTTATCGGCGATGTAACGCTGACATGCCTCCAATAGGACTTTAATGGGGTATTTTTTATTGATCGGCACGATTTCATCACGCAGTTCATCGCTGGTAGCATGCAGTGAAACAGCCAGGCTCACATCAGAAACCTCACGCAAACGATCCAATGCTGGCACTACCCCTGCGGTACTCAGCGTGATACGTCGTTTGGAGAGGCCATAGGCTAGATCATCCATCATCAAATCCATTGCGCTGACGACGTTATCAAAATTAAGCAGAGGCTCGCCCATCCCCATCATCACCACATTGGTAATGGCACGACCATCTTTCACACCGCCACCTAACGTACGAACAGCGACCCGTACCTGTGAGATAATTTCATACACTTCTAAATTACGATTAAACCCTTGGCGCGCAGTAGAACAGAAGGTGCACTTAAGGGCACAACCGACCTGCGATGAAACACATAGCGTGCCTCGATCACCCTCAGGAATATAAACAGTCTCGATACAGTTACCATCCGCCAACTGCAACAACCACTTAACGGTACCGTCTTCAGATGCCTGTTCATAAACAACCTCAGGCATTACGATTTCACATTCTTGCTGCAATCTAGCACGCAGCATCTTACCCAGATTCGTCATGGTTTCGATATCTGAGAAGCACGAAAGGCCTTCTCGCCACGCTCGGCGAAGAAGGCCTTCATTGCCTGCTGATCAAGATTCAGCAGATTGACTTTGGATTGCGTCTTCAAACAATCATTACTCAACTAGCAAGGCCCGTTAATTAACGGGAGCGAGCGCAAAGATCACCTGGCTCAAAGAAAAATGCAATCTCATTCTGCGCCGTTTCAACGGCATCAGAACCGTGAACGGCATTTTCATCGATGTTGCTGGCAAAACGCTGACGAATAGTCCCTTCAGCCGCTTCTGCCGGGTTGGTAGCACCCATCAAATCACGGTGCTTAAGAATTGCATTTTCTCCTTCCAGAACCTGCACGATCACAGGGCCCGAAATCATGAAGCTCACTAGGTCGTTAAAGAAAGGACGCTCGTTATGTACTGCGTAGAAGCCTTCCGCTTGCTCACGTGTTAGCTGCATCATGCTAGCCGCAACGATTTTCAGGCCACCCTTTTCGAAGCAACTGTAGATATCACCGATGTGGTTTTTGGCAACGGCATCAGGTTTAATAATAGAAAGGGTACGTTCGATGGACATGAAATGATTACTCCGCGATATGCTCTAAATAACAGCAAACCCGCTCAAGGCGGGTCTGCATAACCTAATTAATTGGTTATTTTAACGTTTTAGCCGGTTGCAAGCAATCACGCTGATGGCTATTTCAACACTAGAGGATGCAAGCTTATTCGCGTTCTTCAATCCAAGCCATTTGAATCGCTTCCAGAATACGCTCGCCACAATGCGCCGGATCATCAGCAAAGCCTTCAAGTGCCTGAACCCATTCAGAAAGGTCAACAAAACGCACCGTCAGCGGATCGATCTCCGAGTGTTGTTCATCCAGTGCGATGGCAATTTCTAGCGAGTCTGTCCATTTTAAATCCATACCCACATCTCCGTTATCTGTGCAAATCAGTGTTGTTCTGAGACCATATTGATGGTGTATTTCGGAATTTCGACTACCAGATCTTTATCCGACACCACAGTCTGGCAGCTCAGGCGCGAATCAGGATCCAGTCCCCACGCTTTATCCAACATATCATCCTCAAGCTCTTCTGCTGCATTGAGCGACTCATCACCCTCCCGCACATAGACATGACAGGTGGTACAAGCACAGGACATTTCACAGGCATGCTCTATCGCAATATCATTTTCAAGCGCAATATCACAAATGGTCTTGCCCGCAGTGGCATCAATCACGGCCCCGTCAGGGCAAAGGACTTCATGAGGTAAAAAAATCAATTTTGGCATAACTCTATACTCTATTCCGCGTAAACAGGTGATTAGTCGATAATCTGATCGAGCAACTTACCCGACAGCGCTTCATTAATGTGAATATCCATACGTCGTGCAGCAAAATCGCTGGTAGCACGCTCAAGCTTATCGTGAGCCGCCTTAATTAGTGCAATCTCTTCGCCTTGCTGCTTCTCTTTTAAGGCGACAAGGGCAGCTTTGATGGTGAGACACTCTTTATTGGTTAGCATACCATCAGCATCCATATGTAGCGCCGCTTCAACCCCTTCGATCAAACGTGCCGAATCAACCACCTGCTCATGCAGGCGACGTTTTTTCACATCATCTTCCGCATAAAGCAGTGAATCAGCCAGCATTTTCTCAACCTCGCCATCGCTCAAACCATACGATGGCTTGATCTCAATACGACTCTCAACACCACTGGTGAGTTCCTTCGCTGAAACGCTCAATAAGCCATCCGCATCAACCTGAAAAGTGACACGGATGCGTGCCGCACCGGCATTCATCGGTGGAATGCCGCGTAACTCAAAACGTGCCAGTGAACGACTATCCGCCACCAGCTCGCGCTCACCCTGTAGTACATGGATCGACATTGCTGTCTGGCCATCTTTAAAGGTCGTAAATTCCTGCGCGCGTACCACCGGTATCGTGGTATTACGTGGCACCAGCTTTTCTATCAATCCACCCATGGTCTCAAGACCCAGTGATAGTGGAATCACATCCAGCAATAACATCTCATCACCCGGCTGGTTACCAACCAGAATATCGGCCTGTATCGCAGCACCGACTGCCACCACTTTGTCCGGGTCGATATCAACCATCGGCTCACGCTCAAAAAACTCAGCGACACATTCTCGCACACGGGGGATTCTTGTCGAACCGCCAACCATCACCACATCCTGAATATCACCTACAGTCAATCCCGCATCGCGCAGTGCACGACGGCAGGGACGCAAAGTGCGCATAATCAAGGACTCGATTAATGCTTCAAAATCTGTCCGAGAAAGGGTGCCTTGCCATTTTTCACCCTCTGAATTATCGATAGAAAACGACACAGAATCAGCTATTGTCAGCGCCTCTTTCGCACAATTAGCTTCACCGATTATACGGCGCAGATGGCTATGCTCAATCTCACCGCTCAGGCCTGCTTCAGCCATCATCCACTCGGCTAATACACGATCAACATCATCACCACCGAGTGCAGAATCACCCGCCGTGGCCATCACTTCAAACACACCGCGACTAAAACGCAAGATCGAAACATCAAAGGTGCCGCCGCCAAAATCGTACACAACATGCACCCCTTCTGACCCACTATCTAGGCCATAAGCAACCGCAGCTGCCGTTGGTTCATTTAACAGTCGTAATACTTTAAGACCTGCTAAGCGCGCCGCATCTTTCGTTGCCTGACGTTGCGCATCATCAAAATAGGCTGGCACCGTGATCACCACGCCATCCAGTTCACCGCCAAGATCCGCCTCTGCCTGCCTCATCAACGTCTTAAGGATGTCAGCGGAAACCGTTACCGGGCTAATATCACCCGCAACGGTTTGAATAAACGGCATACCACAATCAGCTTTAGAAAATTCATAGGGAAGCTTATTCGCAGTTGTTTCAATATCAGCAACACCTCGGCCTAGCAAGCGCTTTGCTGATGCGATGGTATTTAACGGATCTTGATACGCGGCATCTTTTGCCGCCTGCCCAACCACCGGTGCTGAATCAGCAAAGTAACGTACCACCGATGGACAATGGTGATTACCCTGCGCATCGACCATCGTCTGCGCATCGCCATCACGTACCGTTGCCACCAACGAATTAGTGGTACCAAGATCAATACCCACCGCAAGATGATGCTGACGCTGCAACTTTGTCTCACCAGGCTCACTTATCTGAAACAACACCATAATCTACTCAATATTCCTTTGCGCTACCGATTATCAAGCGGTTAATTAAACGCATCTTCAATTTCATCCAGCTCATCATTCAAACGAGAGATGAACTGCATCTCGTCATATAAACGATGCGCCTTTACCAGCGCTTCATCAGAATCTCCCATAAAGGCCTCCTCTAACGAAAGCTGCAATCCCATCAATCTTTTTTGTAATTCACTCGCCAGTTGCATCAGCGCGCGTTCAGCATTATCACCATGACGCGCATCCTCTAAACGCTCACGCAGCTCAATCTGTTCCGTGAGAAATGCAATATCTTTACTGGTCACCGAGTCATCAATATCCACGCCTCTCAACTGCAATAGATAGCGTGCGCGTGCCAATGGTGACTTTAGTACATTGTAAGCTTCGTTGATCAATGCTGTCAGTTGCATCGATATTCGACGCTCTTTTTCGGTTGCATTAACAAAACGATCAGGATGGATCAACCCCTGCATATCACGATAACGCTGCGTCAACACGCTGCGATCAATATCGTAGACAGCCGGAAAATTAAACAGCTGAAAATAATTTTTGGAAAAAAGAGATTCCATAACCACGCGTTAAACCAGATTTATACAGCCAGCAATCAGACTGTAAAGCTCTCACCGCAACCGCAGGTATCAGCTACATTGGGATTATTGAACTTAAAACCCTCATTTAATCCTTCACGCGTGTAATCGAGTTCAGTACCATCAAGATATAAAAGACTTTTAGGATCAACGATGACTTTAACTCCGAAGTTCTCAATCACGACATCATCTTTCTCAATCTCATCCGCCACTTCAAAGACATAGGCATAGCCTGAACAGCCAGATGTCTTAACACCCAAGCGCAGACCGACGCCCTTACCGCGTGCTTCGAGGTAACCGTTAATATGCTTAGCCGCAGATTCTGTTAACGTAATTCCCATAACTTTCTTCTCATCTCATCTCAAACAGTCTTACCACGCCGCCATTAACTGCTTTTTTTACTATTATAATCTTCAACCGCTGCTTTGATAGCATCTTCCGCTAACACAGAACAGTGAACTTTCACCGGTGGTAGTGCCAGCTCTTCAGCGATCTCGGTATTCTTGATCTCACTCGCCTGCGCCAGTGTTTTTCCTTTAACCCACTCCGTCAGTAGTGAACTGGAGGCAATAGCAGAACCACAACCATAGGTCTTAAACTTGGCGTCTTCGATCACACCTTCATCACTGACCTTAATCTGCAGCTTCATCACGTCACCACAGGCAGGCGCGCCGACCATGCCGGTACCCACCGCATTGTCATCTTTATCGAATGAACCCACGTTACGTGGATTCTCGTAGTGGTCCATAACTTTATCACTATATGCCATTTTATACTCTCCTAATAAGCCTAATGCGCAGCCCATTGAACTTTTGATAGATCAACGCCGTCCTTATACATTTCCCACAATGGTGAGAGTTCCCTAAGTTTCTCAACTTTTTGTCGCACCAATTCAATGGTGTAATCCACATCTGCCTCGGTGGTGAAACGACCCAGTGAAAAACGGATCGAACTATGCGCAAGCTCATCTTCACGACCAAGCGCACGCAATACATAAGAAGGTTCAAGACTCGCCGACGTACAGGCAGAGCCGGACGAGACCGCGATGTCTTTCAGCGCCATAATCAACGATTCGCCTTCAACAAAATTAAAACTGATGTTCAACAATCCCGGCACATGATGAGAAAGATCACCATTAATATAGATCTCCTCCATATCATTAAAACCATTCAACAATCTTTCACGCAACGCCAGCAGACGAGTTGATTCCGCAACCAGCTCTTCTTTTGCCACGCGAAACGCCTCACCCATGCCAACAATCTGATGCACCGCCAAGGTACCAGAACGCATTCCACGCTCATGCCCGCCACCATGCATCTGTGCCTCAATCCGAATACGCGGTTTACGGCGCACATACAATGCACCGACCCCTTTCGGGCCATAAGTTTTATGGGCAGAAAACGACATCAAATCAATCTTCAGCTTTTCCAGATCAATCTCAACCTTGCCCGCGCTCTGCGCCGCATCGCAATGAAAGATCACCCCTTTACTACGTGCTAATTCTCCGATTGCAGCGATATCCTGCACCACACCGGTCTCATTATTAACATGCATGATGGAGATCAAAATCGTCTCTTTACGAATCGCATCTTCCAATACTTTCATATCGATAAAGCCACTGTTTTCGACTTCCAGATAGGTAACCTCGTAACCTTCACGCTCAAGCTGGCGACAGGTATCCAGCACCGCTTTATGCTCGGTTTTACAGGTAATGATGTGCTTCCCTTTCTTTTTGTAAAAGTGGGCCACACCTTTGATCGCTAGGTTGTCTGACTCGGTAGCACCCGAGGTAAAGACGATCTCACGTGGGTCTGCATTGATTAATGCCGCCACATGTCCACGCGCCTCTTTAACGGCATCATCCGCCTTCCAGCCAAAGACATGTGAACGCGAAGCAGGATTACCAAAATCACCATCCATCGTCAAACAAGTCATCATTTTTTCAGCCACACGAGGATCTGCTGGTGTCGTCGCAGCATAATCTAGGTAAACAGGCACTCTTTCACTCTTGCTCATATTCAGTCATTCCTTAAACTTTCACATTCAAACAGCGCTCACGTCCAGCCACTATTCAATTTCAATAAACTTTCAACCTGTTCCTGCAGCGTTGAAATCAGTTGCTCAACATCTTTCATCGTATTACTACTACCAAAACTGACACGTACAGCACCATGAGCCAAGCTATCATCCACCCCCATTGCCTTAAGCACATGAGAAGGCTCGCCACTACCACTTGCACAGGCTGAACCACTTGAAACGGCAATCCCATCACGATCCAAGCTCATCAATAGAGTGGAACCTTCAATCCCCTCCACCGCAAAAAAGAGGGTATTGGACAGGCGTTTTACCTGCTGCGCAAACACAACGACACCTGCAATTTTTTGCAATACCTGCTCGGTTCGATCTCGCAGCCGCTCACAATGTTCAGTTCGCGCTTCCAAGCCAAGTTGAATCAATGCTGCCGCCTCACCAAAACCAACAATGCCCGCCAAGTTTTCAGTTCCAGCGCGTAAGCCAGCTTCATGGCCACCACCATGGATCATTGGCTGTAGCATCAAACCCTTTTCAACCACTAGTGCACCCACACCTTTAGGCCCACCTATTTTGTGCGCCGAAAGGCTCATTGCTGAAACACCCAGGCCATCAAAATCAATATCCATTTTACCCAGCGCCTGCACTGCATCGGTATGCATTATCACTCCCCGACGCCTAGCAATTTCACTCAACTGCTCCACATCTTGCACCACGCCAGTTTCGTTGTTCGCCAACATCACCGACACCAATGCAGTTTTGTGCTCAGCTAGCACCCGTTCAAACTCAGCGGTACTGACCACGCCATCTTCATCAACGCCAACGAAGGCTAATGGGCAATCTGTGCACTGCTGCAGTGCGCTTGCTGCCTCCAGAACCGATGAATGCTCCGTAGCAGCCACAACTAAACCGCTGCCTGCAGCCACCATCCCTTTTAATGCTAAATTGTTGGCTTCTGTACCTCCGCTGGTGAAAATCACCTGCCGCGGTCGCACCCCTACCAACATCGCCACCTGTGCTCTGGCATGTTCCAGTGCTTGTTGCGATTCGCGTCCCTGTCGATGTTGACTCGATGGATTACCATAACAACTGCCTTTCAAATAAGGCAGCATTGCCTCAAATACCCGCTCATCAATGGGCGTTGTCGCGTTATGGTCCAGATAAATAGACATCACTCCACACCAGCCACTATTATTTAACTAGCTAGCAGTCCCACCAATCACAGAAGCAAACGTCGCATTTTGGCTCTGTTTCTGTAGATTATCCTGCCGCACCGCAATATCTTTCACCGCATTACGCTCAACCAACTGCCCTAGACTGATGTTCTCAAGGAACTCATACAGCTGGCGACTCAGGTCAGACCAAAGCTCATGGGTCAAACACGGCTTGCCATCTTGGCAGTTACCCATGCCACCACAG
The DNA here is from genome assembly GCA_003230195.1 of Gammaproteobacteria bacterium. Classification (GTDB taxonomy): domain Bacteria; phylum Pseudomonadota; class Gammaproteobacteria; order SZUA-140; family SZUA-140; genus SZUA-76. The sequence goes on along the minus strand of QIHH01000159.1, from coordinate 4,978 downwards.
CGCGTTGCATCAACTTTTTCATCAATTGCAGTTACCACATCCGCCACTGCAATCTCATTTGCATTTCTGCTTAAACGATAACCGCCACCCGGGCCACGCGCACTATCGACTAACCCCTGCTTACGCAGTTTTGCGAAAAGTTGCTCAAGGTAGGAAAGCGAAATTCCCTGACGCTGAGAAATATCAGCCAATGGCACTGGCGCTTCTTGTGCATGTAGCGCCAAGTCCAACATTGCAGTCACTGCGTAACGCCCTTTTGTCGTCAATTTCATAATCTTCTACCTTTCGGATTATAAGGTAATAAACATTCTACATTGTTGATTGTTTTAGTCAAGATTTAATTCTGCATAATAGAATCATCTTTAACCGCCACTGCATCACTCGTTTTTGATGCGTTTCTTTCTTCCGAATCAATATTATAGAGTTCTAATTCAGGCAGTGGCGACACATCAACATCAGCCCCCATCTGTTTGAGCGTCGCATTAAGCTCCTCTATCTTGCCATCCATTGCATGAATATGGTCTAACATGCAATTAACCGCGTTGGAGACAGGATCAGCCGCATTTTGTGATACACCATACGCATCAAAACCGATCTTCTTAGCGAAGTCACGGCGTTTTTTAATATTGGCATCCTGACTGCTACGCGCCACGTGCGCCGGCACACCAATCATTATTGCCCCAGCAGGCACATCTTTTGCAACGACTGCATTTGAGCCAATACGCGCACCCTCATTGACCATAATCGGCCCTAGCACTTTTGCGCCAGCACCAACCACCACATTATTTGCCAATGTTGGATGACGTTTACCCTTATTCCAGCTCGTGCCACCCAACGTCACCCCATGATAAAGGGTGCAGTCATCACCAATTTCAGCAGTTTCGCCAATCACCACTCCCATCCCATGGTCAATAAAAAAACGCCGCCCAATCTTTGCCGCAGGATGGATTTCAACCCCGGTCAGACAACGCGCAAAGGTCGACAATAGTCGCGCCAGCCAGGTAAGGCCAAAATTCCACAGCGAATGACTGCCGCGATGAAAGATCACCGCATGCACACCCGGGTAAGTCGTTAACACCTCAAACGTGCTGCGCGCGGCAGGGTCGCGCTCAAAAACACATTTAATATCCTCTCGTACATGCTTAAACATGATTATTTCCAAATTAAAACCCGAAACACAAAGTCACTAAAAAAGTTTAACACATCACCTCAAGCCTACTATTAAAGGCAAAAGGACTCGATTAACAACGGATTAAATGAGAAACAAATAAGCCGTCACACAGCCGCACATAAGCCAGATCAGCGCCATTTTTGCACCGCAGTCAAGATTCCACGCAAAATATTAAGCTCTTGCTTTTCCAGTCGCGTGCGATTGTAAAGCCGCCTTAGACGATGCATTAAAAATTTAGGCTTTGCCGGGTCCAGAAACTCACTATCCACCATCACTGTTTCTAAGTGAGCGTAAAATTGCTCCGCCTCTTCCATTGTGGCCAGTTCAACATCATTCGCTTTTGACCACTCAGCGACCGCCTTATCACCACTTGCCAATGTCATCCGCAATTCGTAGGTGATCACCTGTATTGCCGCCGCAATATTCAACGATGGATACTCAGGGTTAGTCGGAATATTCACTAGATAATGACAACGACTCAGCTCAGCATTGGTCAAACCAGAGGGTTCACGCCCAAAGACCAAAGCTACCGGGCTATCAGCAGACTCCGCCATCACTTTCGCCGCACATTCACGCGGATCAAGCTGCGGCCAGCTAATACTACGCAGCCGTGCGCTCGCGCCGACCACCAGAGAACATTCCGCCAGCGCCTTATCCAACGAATCACATACCACTGCCTGCGCCAACACATTATCTGCGCCAGAGGCTCTGGCAGTGGCCTCCGCACTCGGGAAAACCATCGGTTCGACTAGATAGAGCGACGCTAATCCCATGTTTTTCATAGCCCGAGCAGCCGCTCCGATATTCCCAGGGTGAGAGGTGTTCACCATCACAATTCTAATGTTCTTAAACATCGCGTCACCATACAGCGAGCCCGCAGCATTTTTCAAGATGTATTTTCAACAGAAATACTATCTATTAATCCAGCGAGATACCATCCATAGCACAATTTCTGCTATTCTTAGCCCCCGAAGAAATTAACCACTCTAATCTTAAGTGACCCCCAAGCTATGCACCCAACCCTGAATATCGCCGTACGTGCCGCAAGAAGTGCTGGTAGCATCATCATGCGCAACATGGACCGCATCGATTCACTCAATGTGACTGCCAAAGGGAAAAACGATTTTGTCTGTGATGTCGACAAAATGGCAGAAGCGGAAATAGTCGCTACCATTCGCAAAGCATTTCCTGACCACAGCATCTATGCAGAAGAAGGCACCATGCACAAAGGGGATGAGTACCGCTGGATCATCGACCCACTTGATGGCACCACCAACTACCTGCACGGTTTTCCGCAGTTCTCTGTATCGATTGCGCTACAGTGCAACAATCACATCGAACAGGCGGTAGTCTACAACCCGCTACACCAGGAGCTGTTCACCGCCACACGTGGTGGTGGTGCATTTCTGAACGACAAGCGCATCCGCGTCAGCAATGCAAAAGGCCTCGACGGCTCTCTTCTCGGCACGGGCTTTCCGTTCCGCCATCCGCAATACCTTGATGCCTATATAGAAACCTTTAAAGTCATGCATCTACAAACCGCGGGGATTCGGCGCGCCGGATCAGCCGCACTTGATCTTGCCCACGTCGCCAGCGGCAGACTTGATGGCTTCTGGGAAATCGCCCTCAAACCTTGGGATATGGCCGCCGGTGTATTGCTAGTACAAGAAGCAGGCGGGCTAGTGGGTGATTTTAGTGGCGGCCACGACTTCCTGGAAACCGGCAACCTTGTTGTCGGTAACCCAAAGATTTTCAAAGCTATCCTTCAAGGCATTCAACCGCACCTGACTGAAGCGCTAAAAAAATAATACGATTTCGATAATTCCCCCCTTAAGTTCCCCGCCTCATAACCGACATATTAGGGGAATTTAAGGAGAGAACATGACCCGCTATAAAACACATCTGATCGCAGTTAAAAAGCTCAACGATAAAGAAAATATGATTATGCGGGACATCCGTGATGCGATGGAATACCTCGCTATCATGATGACTCAACAGCATTCCTACCAAAACCCCAAAGTGGGACCCCCTAGACGCCAGTCACCGGCAACCCACATCTACTGTTACGACGCCAAAGTCACTCCGCTCCCCCACAACTAATCACCGCCGAAGCATATCTACACCCACCACGAATCATGACCACGAATAGATTCGACCGTCGATTAAACAGTACCCTCGCACAAACTCAGCTCGAAACCAATAAACCTTTCATCAGACATCCCAAAAAACCTCTTTTTGCGAAACACAACACAGGAGACTGTTAACAATCACTGTTCGTGGCCAGATGCTGGCTCTTTTCCACACTGACCGCATTGTAATTCGTTCTAATAGGATAACTATTACGCCTCATCGCACCTTGCCAACATGAAAAATGTCTCAGAATCACACTTACTCGGGTAATTGTTAATACCCCCTAGACAACACCCACCTAATAACGCAAAAATACCCTTGCGATATTCACACAAGGACTCGAGATAAATAATGACTGAACCACTATTACCATTGATCACTGAAGCAGAAGAACTTGAAGCAAAAATCGATGAGGAAAACCTTGTTATCATTGATCTATCCCGCGCCCCTATCTATGCGCGCAACCACATCCCGGATGCGCTGCATATCGAATATTCGCAGATTGTTAGCAGCAAGCCACCCAGCATGGGACTTCTGCCCTCTGCCAAAGCGTTCAGTGAGACATTATCGGCAGCCGGCATCACTCCTGAGAGCCATGTTGTCGCCTATGATGACGAAGGTGGTGCAAAGGCGTGTCGTCTACTTTGGACACTCGATGTCGCCGGTCACAAAAACTTCTCACTGCTCAATGGTGGGCTACAGGCCTGGGTCAACGAAAACCACGTCACCAATGAAGGCATCGAAACCGCCTTACTAACAGAATATAAAGTCATCTATACCAACAACGGCATCATAAACAAAGCAGAGATTCTCGCCAAACTGGGAGACCCAAACGTAGTATTCCTCGACGTACGCTCACCCGCTGAATTCACCGGCAGCGACAAACGCGCACACCATGGCGGCCACATCCCTGGCGCAGTCAATCTAGAATGGATTCACGCCATTGACCAGCAATATAACCTGCGCCTCAAAGAGGCCAACGACCTGCAGTTACTCTACATTCCGTTAGACGTTATGCCGGACAAAGAGGTGATCGTCTACTGCCACAGCCACCACCGCTCGGCACATAGCTACATCGTTTTAAAATCACTAGGCTATCAAAATCTCAAGGGCTATCCCGGCTCGTGGTCCGACTGGGGTAACGACCCGGAGCTGCCATTTGAATAATGCACCAGAGCCAAAAAATGCAAATCGCCTCTGATTAGCGCTGCCATTAACAGCACTATCCGGAACGGCATCACTTGAAAAGCCACTTTCTGAAAGTCAGCAAATCGTTATTTCCACAAGCAAAGCTGCCGACAGGCGGCTTTCTGTGCGAAACTAGCGGGTGTTTTGCAAGAGTCTCAATGCTTGCTTATGCTTAAACTCACACTGTATTATTTAGTAAAATTAAGCCTTTTTATTACTGACAACGAGGCAGCAATGATCTTCGCTAGAATTTTATTGCCTGAATTTTTCTGGTCAGAAAAGAGGCAAGATAGAGGCCATTATCAGCATCGTAGATTCCAAAATTATCTTCTAGCATAGTGCTCTGAGCATTCCAGATATGGGCATCGTCACTGCCACCTACCCAGACATCAAAATGCTCTACCTCTTCACTAAGCGTAAACATGACGGTAATCCAGTCACCAAGCTTTATTGTATCATTTAAGTCCCATGGACTGTTGAATGGTAAAT
>QIHH01000062.1 GCA_003230195.1 Gammaproteobacteria bacterium | reverse complement strand
CAGGTGATGATTGGATTGGCGATGGGCTTTGCATTGAAGCTGGTGTTTAGTGCGATTGAAACAGGTGGGCATATGATGGCTCAGACGATGGGGCTAGGTTTTGCGCAAATGAATGATCCCGCGAATGGTGTATCAGTGCCGGTTGTCAGTCAATTTTATATCATTATGGCTACCTTGCTATTTCTTGCGTTGAATGGACACCTAGTGATGATTGACGTACTTGCTGAGAGCTTTCGGATGTTGCCTGTTGCAATGCAGAGTATTAGCTCTGATGGTATATGGGTGTTAATTTCGTGGTCTAGCTGGATTTTTACGGGCGCGGTATTAATGGCATTACCTGTTGTGGTTGCCCTGCTGCTGGTGAATATTGCCTTTGGTGTGATGATGCGTGCGGCACCACAGTTAAATGTTTTTGCAGTTGGTTTTCCTTTGACATTGACCTTTGGTTTTATTTTTATGTGGGCGTCAATATCAATCTTCTTACCACAGTTTAATGGTCTAGTTGAACATGCATTCATGGCCATTGGCAATATGGTATCTGCGAGATAGACGATGGCAGAAAGCAATACTGGCCAAGAAAAAACAGAAGAAGCAACACCCAAACGCCTGCAGGAGTCGCGCGATAAAGGGCAGGTGGCACGTTCACGTGAGCTCACTACCATGTGTCTGCTGCTTACTTCCGGATTTGGGTTTTTGATGCTCGGTGATCAGCTTGTGGTCGATATCATGAAACTCATGAAGGAATCGTTTACCGCTAGTCGCATGGATTTCATGGACGTGAATAACATGACGATTTTTCTGGAAGACTCCATCGCCAATGCCTTACTTGCATTGATCCCTTTTTTTGCAGTGGTGATGCTGGCTGCATTTTTTGCACCGATGGCGCTCAGTGGCTGGTCATTCAGTACTAAAGCGCTGGCATTTAAATGGGACAAACTCGATCCCATTAAAGGGCTGGGGCGTGTTTTTTCAATCAAAGGGTTGGTGGAACTGGTTAAAGCGCTGGCAAAATTTGTACTGGTAATGACGATAGTAGTGTTACTACTGTGGAATCAATCTGAGATGTACATGTTGCTTGGTGTGAAGAGTGTTGAGCCAGCGATTGCGCAGGCTGGTAATTTACTGATGTGGGCTTTCATTTTATTAAGTTGCGCGACTATTCTGGTGGCGGTGATTGATGTGCCATTCCAGTTATGGGACCACGCTAGGCAGTTGAAAATGACACTCCAAGAAGTAAAGGACGAATTTAAACAGACAGAAGGTAACCCTGAAATGAAGCGCAAAGTGCGTGAAACTCAGATGGCAATGGCAGAAAAACGCATGATGGAAGAGGTGCCAAAGGCGGATGTGATCATCACAAATCCAATGCATTATGCGGTTGCGTTGAAATATGATCAAGCCAATTCAGGCGCGCCGATTGTGGTCGCCAAGGGACAGGATCTGGTTGCGGCTAAAATTAGAAGCCTTGCGTACAGTAACAATATCCCACTGGTTGAAGCGCCACCACTGTCGCGTGCACTTTTCTATAGCACAGAGATAAATGATGAAGTGCCGTCTGGCCTCTATCTTGCCGTAGCGCAGGTACTGGCATACGTTTATCAATTAAGGCAAAAGGAGTCTCATTTCGATGAGGCGCTAACCATGGATGATTTACCGATTCCAGATGATTTAAAACGTGATGAGTAGGTGAAGTTATGGCGCAAGCAAGTTTAGGGGATACCGCCCGTCAAATTAGTCGTAATGGGCTGATTGGCGCGCCACTTCTATTGATGTCAATCCTGGCGATGATGGTGCTACCATTCCCACCATTATTGTTAGATCTGTTTTTTACCTTTAATATCGCGTTGTCATTAATTATCATTCTATCGGGTATTTACGCCAAAAAGCCGCTTGACTTTGCCGTTTTTCCAACCATTCTATTGATTGCCACGCTATTGCGCCTAGCGCTTAACATCGCATCGACACGAATTGTGTTGTTAGAGGGACATACGGGCACTGCAGCTGCAGGGCAGGTGATTGAAGCCTTTGGTGACTTTGTTGTCGGTGGTAACTACGCGGTAGGTTTGGTTGTTTTTGCTATTTTGGTGATCATTAACTTTGTGGTGGTCACCAAGGGCGCGGGGCGTATTTCGGAAGTTAGCGCCCGTTTTACGCTGGACGCGATGCCTGGTAAACAGATGGCAATTGATGCTGATTTGAACGCAGGTGCGATTGACCAGGATGAGGCGATGCGTCGTCGTACAGAGGTTGTCTCAGAAGCAGATTTTTATGGTTCGATGGATGGTGCGAGTAAGTTTGTGCGTGGTGATGCGATCGCCGGTATCCTGATTCTCTTTATTAATATTATTGGTGGTCTGGCAATCGGTATCTTACAGCACGACATGGAATTTGCTGATGCGATGCATAACTATACCCTGTTGACGATTGGTGACGGCCTAGTGGCGCAGATTCCATCGCTGATTTTATCGACCGCAGCTGCGATCATGGTGACACGTGTCTCTAGTGAACAAGATATGGGACAGCAGTTTGCTTCGCAGATGTTTGAAAGCCCACGAGCGCTTGGTGTGACCGCAGGTGTGATAGGTATTCTAGGGTTGATACCGGGTATGCCTAACATCATTTTTCTTAGCATTGCCGCATTGGCCGCTGGTGGTGCATATCTGTTGCATCAACGTATGCTAGAACGAGAGGCACTGGGGCTTGAACCCGGGCAGGCTATGCCAGAACGTGCTGATTCTCCGGCTGCTAAGCCAGGGCAGTCAGCACAGACAGGCCCACAGGGTGGGCAACAGCAGGCAGCGGCGGCAGCATCGGGTGAAGTGAGTGAAGATAACAAAGACCTGAGCTGGGATGATGTTTTGCCAGTGGATGTAATCGGCCTAGAGGTTGGTTACAAATTAATCCCGCTGGTGGATAAAAACCAGAATGGGCAGTTGATGGCACGCATCAAAGGTATCCGTAAGAAGCTGACACAGGAAATCGGCTTTCTGATTCCGCCTGTACACATTCGTGACAACCTAGAATTATCCCCCGGTGCGTATCGCATTACTTTAATGGGGGTTGCTGTGGGTGAATCTGATATCTATCCGGATCGTGAAATGGCGATTAACCCGGGGCAGGTATTTGGTACCTTGCCAGGTACACCTACCAAAGACCCTGCTTTTGGAATGGATGCGGTGTGGATTGATCCTAGTCAACGTGAGCAGGCACAGGCGATGGGATACACCGTGGTTGATGCCAGCACGGTGGTGGCGACGCATATTAGTCAGCTACTACAAAGCCAAGCGTATGATCTGTTAGGCCGTGAAGAGGTTCAGCATCTGTTGGATGGCATGGCAGCGAATGCACCTAAGTTGGTTGAAGGGCTAGTGCCGGATATTATGCCGTTGGGTACGATTCAGAAAGTACTGCGAAACCTGTTAGAGGAGAATATTCCTATCCGGGACATGCGTACCATTATCGAGACACTTGCGGTTGAAGGTTCTAGAAGTCAAGATCCTGACGCTTTAACTGCTGCGGTGCGGATTGGGCTTGGACGGATGATCATCCAAAATATCAATGGCTTATCAAGTGAGCTTTCGGTGATTTCTCTTGATCCATCTTTGGAACAATTATTGCAAGAATCTATGCAGGGTGGTGGTGGATTAGAGCCGGGACTGGCTGAAAGAATTCATCAATCACTATTGGAATCGGTGCAACGACAAGAGATGGCAGGACAGCCCGCAGTATTAGTAGTTTCAGCACCGTTAAGGCCAATGCTGGCAAAATTTGTAAGAAACACAATACCGAGTTTGCATGTGTTGTCTTATAACGAAATGCCAGATAACAGACAGATAAAGATTGTTTCGAATATTGGTAAGCCTGAATAGCTGAACAAAGTGGTGTGATGAGGTAGTCATGGTGATAGAACATCAAGCGGTAAGTAGTGGTAGAAGAGGAGGGGAGTTGCTATGAAAATTAAGCGTTATTTTGCCCCCGATGTGCGACAGGCAATGCGAATGGTGCGTGATGCGCAGGGTCCAGACGCTGTAATTTTATCCAATAAACGTGTTGATGGTGGCATCGAAATTGTCGCAGCAATCGATTATGATGAGTCTGCTTTTCCGAGAATTACCGCAGCACAACAAACATCGCAGGCAAGAAAAAATAGTGTCGTTGATCGTGCATCGTCAGAGTCAGCAGTGCCGCAATTCAGAACTCAGCAAGCAGTAGTACAGCCTTCAGTGAAATCACCTACGCAATCTGAAATTCCGTCTGATCGTTTAAGTGCGTCGATGAATGCCGCATCTCGCTATGAAGGCAAAGAGAGGATCCATACGCGCTCACAAGCGCCGCAGGCTAATATTCAATGGGGACAGGAGCCAGCAATCGTTGAGATGCAATCTGAATTAAAGAGTCTTCGAGGTATGCTTGAAAAGCAGCTTTCGGGGTTGGTCTGGGATGAGTTCACACGTCGCAATCCTGGAAAAGCCGAATTGATACAGCAATTAATGAGTTTGGGTTTAAGTGATTCACTTTGTAAAACCCTCGCGGAAGAAGTTCCAGAGCAGACTCATCCTGATGACTTGTTCAGAAGGGCACTGGAATGTTTTTCACGAATGCTTCCGGTAGCAAATGATGAAATTTTAAACGAAGGTGGTGTGATTGCATTGGTTGGCCCAACCGGGGTGGGTAAAACGACCACAGCGGCAAAACTAGCGGCACGTTATGCACTGCGACATGGTAATCGCCACGTTGCATTAGTGACGATCGACAACTACCGTGTTTGTGCCCATGAACAGCTTCGCACGTATGGCAGAATTCTTGATATTCCAGTAAAAACAGCTGATAGTCGACAGGAGCTTCGAAAAGTACTTGATGATCTTTGTGATCGTCGCCTGATATTAATTGATACAGCAGGAATGAGTCAGCGTGATAGCCATTTGAGTGAACAGGCCTCTATGTTATGTGGTGATGATATGTTTATTAAATCATCGTTAGTGGTTTCAGCAACCTCTCAGGTTTCGAGTGTGCAGGAAGTGATGAATGCTTTTTCTCTCTTTAATCCTGCGAGTGTCATGATGACCAAGCTTGATGAAGCAACTAGTTTAGGTGGTACATTGGATATGATGATTGAGTATGGGGTTCCTGTTTCATATATATGTGATGGTCAGCAGGTGCCAGAAGATATGCATCTGGCGCGCGCGTATGAACTGGTGAATCGATGCGTCGATATAATGGAAAGAACTGTTCCTAGAAGGAATAGCGATAATGGCATGGAGATGATAGCCCAATCAATCGCAAGGGGAGCGGGAAATGCTAATGTCTGAGATAGGCGTAAGTCAAATGTCTGGCTTGCACCATGTGGCAAACCCCAATCCGGTTCGCGTCATTACGGTGACGAGTGGCAAGGGAGGGGTGGGTAAAACAAATGTCTCTGTGAATATGTCAGTTGCGTTGGCAGCCAGTGGTCAAAATGTCCTGTTGATGGATGCCGATCTTGGCCTAGCCAATGTAGACGTCTTACTAGGTCTGCAGCCCGTCTATAATCTTTCACATGTGGTGAATGGCGAGCGCTCACTGGAAGAGGTGATGGTGATTGGGCCTGAAGGGGTGAGAGTGATTCCGGCCTCATCAGGTTTAAAGAATATGGCAGAACTAAGCCATGTCGAACATGCGGGTTTGATTCGCGCATTTAGTGAATTGAGCTTTAATCCTGATGTGCTGATGATCGATACTGCTGCAGGCGTTTCAGATAGTGTGGTGACATTTAGCCGAGCTTCGCACGAGGTGATTGTGGTGGTTTGTGACGAGCCAGCTTCGATTACTGATGCTTATGCAACGATCAAATTATTGAGTCGTGATCACGGGCTTTATCGCTTCCGTATCGTGGCTAATATGGTTCGTAGTTCTCAAGAAGGTGTTGAACTATATAAAAAACTTGTAAAAGTGACAAATCGTTTTCTTGATGCAACGCTCGATTATATGGGCGCAGTCCCCTATGACGATTATTTAAGAAAGGCTATCCAGAAACAGCGCTCAGTGGTCGATGCATATCCTCGGAGTAAGGCATCCATTGCATTCAAAAAACTGGCGCAAAAGACGGATCAATGGCCAACACCGGACTCGGCGAGTGGATATCTGGAGTTTTTTGTCGAGAGATTGTTTAAATCCACTAATGATGGAACGATGACAACATATGAATAACCTAGCGATGTACGTAACTATCCAAGACGAAGAAAAGCCTGCCAGCAATGGTGCCGATGACTTGGTAACTCGCTATGCACCATTGGTGAAGCGTATTGCCTATCACATTATGAGTCGCCTGCCACCGAGCGTGCAGGTGGATGACCTGATACAGGCAGGAATGATCGGTTTACTGGAAGCATCACGTAACTACGATGCTAAACAGGGAGCGAGTTTTGAAACCTATGCTGGTATCCGTATTCGAGGCTCAATGCTAGATGAAATCCGAAAAGGAGACTGGGCGCCACGTTCAGTGCATCGCAAGGCCAGACAAGTGGCAGAAGCGGTACGCAAGATCGAAAATGAAACGGGTCGTGATGCAAGGGACCATGAAGTTGCGGAAGCATTGGAGATGCCGCTCGAAAAATATCACAAGACATTGCAGGATGCGAGTAGCTGTCGTTTGCTAAGTTTTGAAGACATGGGGATGAATGAAGATTCAGTACCATCAAAATTAAGTGGGCCGGCAACTAATCCATTCGATGGTGTACAGAAAGATGATTTCAAGAAAAATTTGGGGGAAGCTATCTCGGGGCTTCCGGAGCGTGAGCGGTTAGTCTTAACACTTTATTACGATGAAGAACTGAATCTACGTGAAATTGGTTCTGTGATTGGTGTTAGTGAATCACGTGTTAGTCAAATTCATAGTCAAGCCTTGATTCGACTACAGGCACGACTGGGTCACTGGGTTAACAACGATTAATAGTATAGCAGGAGGCTACCTTGGACAAAGATATGAAAATACTCATTGTAGATGACTTTTCTACAATGCGACGGATCATAAAAAATCTCTTGCGAGACCTTGGCTTTAATAATACCGCTGAGGCTGATGATGGTAATACTGCCTTACCGATGTTGCAGTCAGGGAATTTTGATTTTCTTGTGACAGACTGGAATATGCCAGGAATGGAAGGCATTGATTTGTTAAAGGCAGTTCGTGCGGATGAAAAATTAGCCAGCTTGCCAGTGCTGTTGGTGACGGCTGAAGCTAAGAAGGAGCAGATTGTTGAAGCTGCTCAAGCGGGCGTGAATGGCTATGTGGTTAAGCCATTTAATGCGGCTACGTTGAAAGAAAAAATAGAGAAGATTTTTGAACGGATAGAGGCATCACAATAAAGATCCATGGAAGGAGATGCAGAAATGACATTCAGCGAATCAATATTAAGTGAACAATGTTTGGTGCAGGCACGAGGCCTTGTCAGTAGTATAGAGAACGGCGACGAAGATGCTGCGATTGGAAGTCTGAGAGAGATTGGTCGTATCAATGAAACTAATATGTTTCAGGAAATTGGACGGTTAACACGCGAACTTCACGATACGTTAGTTGACTTTGGTATCGAAACTGATATATCAAATCTTGCCGAACATGAAATTCCGGATGCAAGAGAGCGTCTTAGTCATGTGATTAGTGTGACTAATCAAGCAGCACATAAAACATTAACTGCGGTTGAAGAGGCGATTCCTGTCTGCCGAAAATTAGAAGAGAGCGCATCAAAAATAGAACATCAGTGGAAGCGTTTTATATCTCGTGATTTGTCGGCTGATGAGTTTCGTAAACTTTCGCGGGAGATTGGTGAGCATTTGGAGAACTCTGCAGGCCGCTATTCAAAAATTAAAGCGTATCTAAATGATATTTTGATGGCACAGGATTTTCAGGATATTACGGGTCAGATTATTGGCAGGGTCATCGGGCTAGTGCAAGATGTTGAAGATAAGCTGATTGGCTTGATTAAAATTTCAAGCAGTGTTAATGGTGATGATAACAGGTTAGAAAGAAAACCGGCCGAAAAAGTACTAGAGGGACCTCAAGTACCTGGAAAAGAGAGTGCAACTGCATTGAAGAGCCAGGATGAGGTTGATGATCTACTCTCAAGCTTAGGGTTCTAGTGATAACATGGCGATTGATACAGATGATGAAATCCTACAGGATTTTCTTGTAGAGGCAGATGAGATACTTGAAAAACTGGGTGAGCAACTGGTTGATCTTGAACAAAGCCCCGATGATAGCGAATTATTGAATGCTGTTTTTCGTGGCTTTCACACCATTAAAGGGGGGGCTGGATTTTTAGCACTGACTGCACTAGTCGAAGTTTGTCATCATGCAGAAGATGTTTTTAATATTTTAAGGCAAGGGGATCGTGTAGTTGATGCACCTTTGATGGATGCCTTTCTACGCGTGACCGATAGCGTAAATGACATGTTTGGTGAAGTAAGAGAGGGTATTGACCTAACACCCGCTGATCCTGAGCTAATCGAAACGCTAAAGCGCTTTCTTTCTGGGGATGAAGATCAGGCGCCAGTACCAGTCCCCGAGTTAGCTCCTGAGCCTGTTATTGAAACTCCTAGTGCCCCGGTTCTTTCTGATGACGGTGAAGAGATAACGGATGATGAATTTGAATCATTGCTAGATCAATTGCACGGTGGTGCCGCACCAACAGCTGTTAAGCCTAATGCAGCAAAGGTCGCAGCTAATACTGCTGATAAAAATAGTGCTTCGAATGATGAAATCACAGATGATGAATTTGAATTGTTGCTTGATCAACTGCACGATGATGGCGGATCTAAAACCGTTGACCCTAGTACACCAGCAGTGGAAAAAAAAGCGCATACATCAGCAGATAACGGGTTAATTACTGATGGTGAATTCGAAGATCTATTAGATGAATTACATGGTGAAAGTGGAATGACGAAGGCTGCAGCGCCTGCTGAAAATTCATCTACAGGAAAGAAAGAAACGCAGTCCACAGAAAATATTGAGCCGGTTGTTAAATCTCCTAAACCTGTTCCAGCTAAAACTGTAGTGAAAAAGAAAGAGAATTCATCGGTACAGACCGAGACGACGGTACGTGTCGACACTAAACGTCTTGACGACATTATGAATCTCGTTGGTGAACTGGTACTCGTTCGAAACCGACTATCGACATTAGAATCCACCAAATCTGATGAAGCGATGACACAGGCAGTCGCAAACCTTGATCTAGTGACCACGGATCTTCAAAACTCTGTAATGAAAACAAGAATGCAACCGATCAAAAAAATATTTGGTCGTTTTCCACGTGTGGTACGTGACCTTGCGAGAAGCCTGAATAAAGAGGTTGCTCTTGAGTTGATTGGAGAAGAGACTGATCTTGATAAAAATCTTGTTGAGGCGCTTGCTGATCCATTGGTGCACCTCATTCGTAATTCTGTTGATCATGGCATTGAAATGCCTGATGTGCGCGAAAAAATGGGTAAGGATCGTGTCGGGGCTGTTGTGTTGTCAGCTGCACAAGAAGGTGATCATATTTTATTAACGATCGATGATGATGGCGCTGGAATGGATGCTGATAAATTAAGAAGCATCGCGGTTAGTAAAGGGCTATACGATGAAGATGTTGCGGCAAGGCTTGATGATAAAGAGTGTTTTAACCTGATATTTCTACCTGGTTTTTCGACAAAAGAAGAGATTTCTGACATATCAGGCCGCGGAGTCGGCATGGATGTGGTTAAGACGCGTATCGCTCAGCTCAATGGTTCGATTGACATTGACTCTACAATGGGTAAAGGCAGTCGAATTGCAATCAAACTACCATTAACGCTCGCGATCATGCCGACTTTAATGGTGTTAATTGAAGAGCAGGTTTTTGCCTTGCCATTAGTGAGTGTAGTTGAAATATTTAATCTCGATTTAACTGAATCAAAGGTGGTCGACGGACAACCTGTTATGTTAATTAGAAATAAAGCGTTGCCTATTTTCTATTTAAGAGAGTGGTTGATTAAGGGGGCAAGTCGCAGCAAGGAACAAAAAGAGGGGCATATTGTTGTTGTGAATTCTGGTGCCCAGCAAGTGGGTTTTGTTGTTGATCAATTAATTGGCCAAGAAGAAGTGGTGATTAAACCACTTGGATCAATGTTGCATGGTACACGCGGATTAGCGGGGGCTACAATCACAGGGAATGGAAAAATCTCATTGATTTTAGATGTGCCTCAATTATTAACTGCATACGCATAACAATAAGATAGGAGTGAGATGTGATTGTTCGTGTACTTGTTGTTGATGATTCTAGGTTTTTCAGGCGCTGTTTGACGGAGATGTTGAATTCAGACAAACATATCGAGGTCGTTGGATGTGCTGTTGATGGTGCTGACGCTATCATAAAAATGAGAGAACTTCGCCCGGATGTGATTACAATGGATATTGAAATGCCGGTGATGGATGGTATTACGGCCACAAAAAAAATAATGGCGGAAATTCCTACGCCAATTCTGATGTTTTCATCATTAACGACGAGCGGTGCAAAGTCTACACTTGATGCGCTTGATGCGGGAGCGCTTGATTTTCTGCCTAAAAAATTTGACGATATTTCATGTGAATTGGATATTGCACGGCGTTTGTTGTGTGCACGAGTCAGGGTGCTGGGTGCCAGAAAATTGGCTACTAAAGAATATTCCCCCCCCCCTTCTTCCAATGCTTTAACTGCATCAAATACGCTGAGTACAAGAAAAAAAAATGCAGAACTTGATTTGAACAAGATTAATCTGATTGCTATCGGGACTTCTACAGGGGGGCCAGTTGCACTGCAAAAAATCTTAACTGAAATACCCGCCAATTTTCCAGTGCCGGTGATTATTATTCAACATATGCCCGCCAGCTTTACCCCGTCATTTGCTGAACGTCTCGATTCTTTATGCCAAATTAAAGTTAAGCAAGCAGATCATGGTGATGAAATTAAACCGGGAGTTGCCTATATTGCGCCAGGCGGCGTACAGATGGTGGTTGACAGGTGTGGTAGTCGCTTGTTGTTGAAGATTGAAGAAGCAAAGCCTGGCCAGACATACAAGCCAAGTGTTGATATTACATTTTCATCGCTTGCCAGGGTTTGCTCATCTGAACTGTTGGCGGTGGTGTTGACCGGTATGGGGGCAGATGGAAGGGAAGGTGCGCGCTTACTCAAGCAGCGTGGTGCAACTATTTGGGCACAGGATGAGCAGAGCTGTGTTGTCTATGGTATGCCGATGGTGATTGTTGACGCGAACTTGGCAGATGAAATTTTATCACTTGATAAAATTTCTTTATTATTTAGCGGGGAGGAATAATCAATGGATATGATGACGATTGCGGGGCTTATCCTTGCTTGTATTGCAATCCTTGGCGGTAACTATCTTGAAGGCGGCCATCTTTCATCACTGTTGTTGCCGGTTGCATTTTTGATTGTAGGCGGTGGCACCGTTGCCTGCCTTCTTGTGCAAACCACGATGGATGTTTTTATGAAGGCACTTAAATTAACTCGCTGGATGATTTTTCCACCAAAACTGGCTGCGATTGAGGCGATTGAAAAGATTATTAACTGGAGTAACATCGCACGTAAAGAAGGATTATTGGGTCTTGAGGCTTTGGCTGAAAATGAAGAGGATCTATTTGCGAGAAAAGGGCTGCAACTATTAGTGGATGGCAGTGAGCCTGACGCGATTCGCGGTATCATGGAAGTCGAGTTGGATACCAAAGAGCACTATGATACCCAAGCTGCAAAGGTATGGGAGGGGATGGGAGGCTATGCGCCGACGATCGGGATTATTGGTGCGGTGATGGGACTGATCCATGTGATGCAAAACCTTTCTGATCCTAGCAAACTAGGCTCAGGCATTGCCGTTGCATTCGTTGCGACGATCTATGGCATTGGTTTGGCCAACCTTCTTTTCCTGCCGATGGCGAATAAGATGAAAGCCATTATTCATGGCCAGACTAAATTTCGTGAAATGATTATTGACGGGATTGTTGCCATTGCTGAAGGTGAAAATCCACGAAGTATTGAAACCAAACTTCAAGGTTTTATCCATTAGTGGCGAAGTGGTATGGCACGTAAAAAAAAACATGAAGAACACGAAAATCATGAGCGCTGGCTAGTCTCATATG
>QIHH01000073.1 GCA_003230195.1 Gammaproteobacteria bacterium | reverse complement strand
CACGGCTCCAGCTCGCCATCAAGATTAGCGGAGTAAACCAGCGTCGCCTGACGCAGCGCATCCTCTTGCGGTAGCGCAACGCAACTGGCTAGCAACATAGCGCACAATAGAAAATAGACCCACCGCCATAATTCTTTCATCAACATCACTCGTTTTTAACGAAAACTAGTTCTCGTGCAAAGGTCTCATTCTGACACAACAAGCGGGATTCAAAGAGACCTTTGCACGCTGGGCCCCATCGCATAATTTATATACACTTTCACAGGGCTGCAATGGGATTTACTGCTCGGCAATCGAGAGGTCAATTAACTCTTCAATTTCCTGCCGGTCGGGCTCATTACCCTGCGCCCGAACACTATTTCGATAGACTAATGCGACTAGCAGCGCCTTACGCTTGCCGCTACTCTCCAGTCCCCTCGCCTCACACACTTCATCAATCATCGTGATGACGCGGGTCAAAAGCGCTTTATCGATCTCGGTTAAACCATAATGCTCCATATCTTCACTAATACCGATCCCAACGACACGCACCGGCCCTCGACCCAGCACCAGGTAGTCAAGCGATACACCACTTTTACGCGCATAATCCAGCAGGCGTTCCCACGGAATCTGCCCGCGCGCCTTCCACGGCCCCACATGCTGCTTTTCTGCCCCCAGCACAATAGCAACTTCCGTATCGTAGCGTAACGACTCGGCCTGCTTGATGCGTTCAATGATCTCTTCGGCAAAATTTTTCACGTTTTATCAATCATTTCCTTGACTTAATATTCTTTTTGGAATATTAATATTCATAATCAAATATTATTATTTCATTATCGATCAATAAAGGAGCTATTATTCGACATGAAACAACCACCAAATCAAAAAGATAGTGACCGTTTTGAATTGTACGTCATTCAGTTGATGCGTTTCTATGATATTAAACACAGCCACATCGCCGCCCGCTTCGAAGGCAACGGACATACGGTTAAACGCGCGCTGGATCCGCAGGAGTCTCTCACTACATCACACGGTAATATTCTGTTAACACGAAAAACAATTGAACAAATGCTGATGGAAAAAGGGTGGGATGGCGATCCATTGGCGCTGTGGGATGAATACGATAATATTTAACAAAAAACCATTGATGACAGGACGTCAATATTGCAGCAATAAAACAGGAACCCGATATGACACACCTCACCACACAGCACATCGAACAGCTGATCTGGCATATCAATCTGCTCTCTCGCAGCCTGACTGTGATACAACCCAATAACGAGCAGGCTCGCACACTCGTTGCGGGTGCTGAACGTAATCTCATCATGGTATCAGAGATGTTAGTCGCCGATATCACCTGCACCGGCTGTGGCTGCACCAGTCACTCGCAGTGCGCCACTAAAGATGGCTGGGGGTGTTATTGGCTAACTGTCGATTATAATAAGAAACAAGGCGTCTGTAGCAAATGCTCTCAGGCATTGCCAACATGGCTTGGTAATAATGACAGATAGCCGCGACAGGGTGCGTAAATGGAAGAAACAATTTGAGCTGATTACTTATCTCTAGCAACCACACGCTCAGTTTATTCTGAAAACTGAACGATAGTGCATATCAGCTACCATATGTAGGCAACGCATTCCATGCGACACCTTGCCACACGCTACAATGGCCAGCAGCAAATACCGCTGCTGCCGTTGATCATTGTGATCTCAAATTTATGGCGCGCCACACTACCGCAGCGACCGATTTTTCTACCGCTCTTCACTCGTTAATCAAAATGGCAACGGGGAAAAAAATGGCTGGTATTTTTTAGTCAGAGGCGGTGAGTCTCACGGCCCATTTAAGAGCAGAGAAATCGCACAGGAAACACTTGATGAAGTGATCGAAGGATTTAAAGAGGCTGACTATACAGGAAGTGAATAAATAAACTGAGACCTTTGCACGCGTCTATTTTCCGCTCCAGCCCCGTTATAAATAATCTCAAAACACTCATTTACTGGGTGTAAACGCCATTTTTTCGATCATTGATGCCTTGCTGGAACGAAAACGAGTTCTCGTGCAAAGGTCTCAAATTGGTGCCGGAGAGGTGAATCGAACACCCGACCTACTGATTACGAATCAGTTGCTCTACCAACTGAGCTACCCCGGCAATGCCTAACAATAAACGCTTAAGACAAGCCGAGGAGTATAAAAGAAGGGATCAGGCGAAACAACTTCTTTCTTTGTCAGGATGAATATTATCACTTATCTTTCAATGGCATAGCATGAAGTATCAAAATTAGATTCGCGCTCAAGCACAATATCCCCCAACAATTTCGCCGATGCATAGCCCAACACAACACCATTGCGAAAATGGCCTGCATTCACATATAACCCTGTCATCTGCGGGTGTTCACCTATATAAGGCACTCCTTCCGCGCTACCCGGGCGCAAACCGGCCCAGTGTCTCACGATATCCATCCCTCCCAGAGCTGGCACCAGCGTCTGCGCAACCTGACGCAAAGCCTCAGCAGCAGCTGTTGTAGTCGACTTATCAAACCCCACATATTCAACGGTACTGCCGACCAGCACGTGACCATCTCGACGCGGGATCACATAATGCCCATCTGCCATCACGATCGTCTTAAGCAAACCCGGTTCACCTTTATATAGCAGCATCTGACCACGCACCGGCTCAATCTCGATCGATTCACCAACGCCTGCCAATAACGTGCGGCTCCATGCGCCGCTTGCCACCACTACCTTGTTGGCCTGATAGACACCGCGCGTGGTCTCAACTGCCGTGACCCGCCCCGCTTGCTGTTGAAAGCCCAACACTTCCGTCTGCTCCTCAAACACCACACCATTCTGCTCCAGCACCTTACGTAGTGCGCTTAATAAACGTGGATTACGGATTTGAGCGACCTCAGGCATCCACAGTGCCGCTCCACTATATGCAGGCAACGCAACATCACAGCGTGCTATTTCACCATTAACCAACGGCTCCAGCCGCACTGCATGACACTTCGCCCAGACCAGAGCCGATGCCTGGTCGACTACATCCAGCATCAGTAGTCCACTCAGCTGCCATTCAGGATCGATTCCTGACTGCGCAAAAAGCACTTCAGCCAACCCCTGATAACGCGACTGCCCCCAGCTCGCCAGCGCGCTTACCTCATCAGGATAACGCCAAGGGTATAGCGGCGAAAGAATGCCGCCACCTGCCCATGACGACTCCTGCCCCGTCTGTCCTCGCTCTAACAACGTCACTCGCATACCGGCTTGTGCCAGCTCATATGCACTCAACATACCGATCAACCCACCACCGACGATTAAACAGTCAGTTGCTGCTCTACCCACCATCACATCCCCGTTTGATTGCCACACAACGCCGAAAACCGACTAATAAAAGAATTTCACCAAGACGCCGATGAATACTTCAACAACGAATCTAAATTTCAAGATTTTACCCCAAACAACCGTTTATCGGACAAATACAACAGCTCGTCGCCTTTCTCGTGACCGGAAAAATCATGAATGCTAAAACATACTCCATGAACAAGCAACAGACAGGTTTTACGTTAATTGAGCTGATGATCACACTAACCATCGCTGCCATTCTGGTCTCAGTCGCCGCCCCCAACCTATCTAATATGGTTCAGAATAATCGCCTCAGCTCTCAGTCGAATCAATTTATTGCCTCACACGCCTTTGCTCGTAGTGAAGCAGTCAAACGAGCAATCACAATAGATGTTATCGCCATCAGCCCAGTTGCCAGCAACGAATGGGGCGCTGGCTGGACAGTCGCCATAAATGGCGGAGCCGACTTAAAAATATTCCCAATTCAGAATGGCAGCAGCACGCTCAATAGCAACGGCGATAATAGCACTATTCAATACTTAGCCAGCGGCCGCCCCAATGTAACAGATACACTTGACCTTTGTGATGGTAGAACTGACGAGCGTGGACGCCAACTGACGCTATTACCCACTGGCCGAATGGTCGTCACAAATAATAATTTAAACTGCTAGGTGCCCACATGAAAACAAAATCCTATCAAGTTTTACGTAAGTTACGCGGGTTTACTATGGTAGAAATCTTGGTAACGATCATTATTCTATCCATTGGTCTGCTAGGTATTGCAGCACTACAGGTGACTGGTATGCGCAGCGTCAATAGCGCATCTCATCGTACTCATGCAGCGATATTGGTCGATGATATTGCTGAACGAATGCGTGCCAATCGCCCAGCAGTCAATAGCAACCTTTTTATGGGGGTTGACTCTGCCACAAATATTAACTGTGCCGTTGTACCCGCTACCTATTGTGAAGAAGCTTTCAATGGTGTCGTTACTGCTGCGACCAATTGCAATTCAACAGAACTAGCCACGTTTGACATTACCACTTGGTTTTGCGGTGTATCATCAGCTGGCATCCTAGTCGGCGGCGTACGCGCGGCACTCCCCCAAGCAGTCGCAACCATTACTTGCCTTGATACAGACCCACCCGGTGGCGTCGCAGACGCTGATCTTTGTACTAACAGTTCACCTCATATTATTTCATTAAGCTGGGGCGAGTTAAACCCAAACAGAACAAGTGCTGCTGCTATCACCACTCAAACCCTTGCCGTCACAATACAACCATGAGCAATTTTATCAACATAAAATCACACCATTCACAACAAGGTCTTTCCCTTGTTGAACTGATGATCGCCACCACCGTCAGCCTTTTTTTAATGGCCGGGGTCGGGCAGATTTTCCTCAGCACCAAAGCCTCCAATACCCTGCAAAATGGTGCTGGTCGTTTACAGGAGAATGCTCGCCTCGCTTTTGAAATCTTGTCACAAAACATTGGCCAGGCAGGCTTTACCACTGACTTAAACGGTATCGATGCCTTCAACAGCACCAACATCCTAGAAAACGAATCTGAAAATGCAGGCCTTGGTTTTACAACAGCAAATGGCACCGCAAGTGATGTCATTGAGGTCAATTATGTGTCAGCAACAGACTGCCTTGGCAACGGCACCGGCGGCACTGCCACAGACCGTTATTTTATTGCTGGAAATCAATTAATGTGCCTTGGTAATGGCAATGCTGCAGCAGGAATCCTAGGCATAGGAATAGAAAACATGCAGTTCCTCTATGGAGAGGATACAGATGATGACAACATCGCCAATCTCTTTGTCAACAAAGATAATGTTACCTCCTGGGAAAATATAAAAAGCGTCAGAATTTCATTGCTGGTTACCACAACTCAGACTATGACCACCACAGATAGCCTTACTCATATCCTGCTTAACACGCCTCCGATCCTGCCCATCAATGACAATGCGTTACGACGTGTTTTCACCAGAACTATTTTAATACGTAACAATTAGCAGGCCAGCCATGAAGAACAATATACATTTACGTAAACACCAGGCCGGCGCGGCATTAATCATCAGCCTGATGCTGCTATTAGTTATGACACTTATCGGCCTTTCATCCATTGGAACCAGCAACCTAGAGGAACGCATGGCTCATAACTATCAAAACGCTACCGTTGTATTTCAGGCAAGTGAGTCTGCAATCAACAGAATAATAAACGCAGGCAACCCTGGCGGGAGTGGTGGTGATGACAATCCTTTTTACGTAGAAGCCGATGACCCATTGGTTGCGTCAATCAATACCGGAATCGGCAATAACTCAACCACGGTTACTTTTGACCTGAACCAGAACAATGCCGCCTTATCGAGTACTTCCGCCCTGACTTACAATGGCAATGGCATCTGCCCCGGTATGTCGATGTCGATCACCTGTCACCATTTTGATATTGCTGTCGTGACAACTATTGCCGCAACAAATCATAGTAAGAGCCATATGCAAGGTATTTATCGCGCAGCCCCTGCACCCTGATAGCCACAACAAGCTAGCCACTTTGAGGATGACCATTATGTTAAAAAAAATCTTTACCGCAATATTCTTAACAGGAAGCCTTTTTATCACGCTACCTGTAGTAGCTGATGATAAAGCATCCATCCCAGAAAAAGCCGCCGCCGAGGCCGATAAAATCCAGGTTTTTACCGACAAAGATGGTCGTGTCGAACGTATCTATGTTGAAGGTTGTATAAAGTGCCCACTGCGATTGACCACCGACGACAGAACCCTCTTCATTTATAACGGGAAAATAATCAAACAAGATAAGATCAAATTATATTCACACCTACACGCTACCGCAATATATGAGATCAAAAATAAACACGCAACCAAGGTTATCTGGTGAACATCATGAAAAATTTAAATAGCCACACACATACCACTATTATACCCCGAACATTACGGATCATTATTAGCTTACTAACCCTTAACCTGCTCAGCGCCACAGCAGCCCTGGCCGAAGACATCGAAATCTATGTTGGTATTAACGACAATATACCTACCGTACAACCTAACCTAGTATTCATTTTTGATACCTCAGGCAGCATGAACATAGATGATATCCCCGTGCCCGCGCTGGGATCGTTTTATGACGCCGCGACTATCTATCCAGATCAAGGCTGCTCGCTAGACAGAATTTACTGGAGAGAAGACAGCGGTGCGAACATTCCCGACTGCAATACAGAGCAATATTTTATGGCCACTTCAAACACCTGTCAGGCATCTTTTAATGCACTCGGTACCAGTGGCCCAGGGTTTTTTGTCGCCGATAAAGCAACTCGCTATAGCACCAGCAGCTACATAAAAAAATGGCTTAGATTCTCCAGCCAAAATCATACTAGCCAAGTGGAATGTAAAGCTGACAGGGGTGTTCACGGTCTGAATACGACTGGAAACCTCTACGCGGCCAATTCGGACAACAGTGGCCCATGGCGCGCCAATGACGACAAAGAAATCAACTGGAATGACACAGATGTAGCGAGGACATATACACTATTCACGGGTAACTACCTCAACTTTCGCCACGGCAACGAAGTCGGTAGCAATCAACCTACCCACATAACACGTCTGGAGGCGGTAAAAAATGTCTTTTCCTCTCTAATAGACAGCATATCCAATATCAATCTTGCTGTTATGCGCTTTGATAAAGATGCGGGATCGAGTGATGAAACCGATGGCGGCTACTTCATTATGCCAATGGCACCTCTAACCAACGCTAATCGTGCTGATTACAAAGCAGCCGTTAATGCCACCATAGCCTCCGGCTACACGCCACTTGCCGAAACACTGTATGAGTCTTATCTTTTCTATAGAGGCGCGGCAGTTGATTATGGCGATTCGTCAGAACCCGGTGTCAATGTCAGAGGCGTGCTAGACCCAGATGACACCAAACTGTATAAGAGCCCAATAGAGTATAAGTGCCAACAAAACTACACAATCCTGCTCACCGATGGCGTGGCTACTAAAGATACTCAGGCCGATGCCAAGATCACTGGGATGACTGGATTTGCCGCCATCACGGGTGCCGCCAGCTGCACCGACAACTGTCTAGACGAACTGGCACACTACGCATTCGAACAAGACTGTAGTAGCCTGGCTGGCGTTCAAAAAGTGATTACCCACACCATCGGCTTCACTACCGATCAGGTATTGCTAAATAATACAGCAACTAAAGGTGGTGGCTCATATTACACCGCCGACAACACTGCCGATCTACAGGATGCCTTCGTCAGCATCTTATCCGATATAGCATCGACTAACACCACCTTTAGCGCACCAGCGGTATCGGTTAACGCCTTTAATCGCTTCAATAATCGAGATGAACTCTATTACGCTCTGTTCAGCCCGAATGTGAAACCACTATGGAGTGGTAATATCAAACGATTCCGGCTTGCGGGTGATCCACCCATTATTGTTGATGTAAACGACTCTCCTGCGATAGATCCCACCACCGGTTTTTTCAAATCGACTGCCACCAGCTTCTGGACACAGGTATCAGATGCTCCAGATGGTGAGGTCGTTGAAACAGGGGGTGCAGCCGGGGAGCTTACCCTGCCACGTACCATCTATACATATACTGATGCCGCAGCCCCCGTTAACGCATCACTTTCAAACATAACCAATGCACTACATGAAGATAATACCGCCATTACCAAAACCATGCTGGGCGATGCAAGTATGGACGATGCCTATCGCACCTCACTACTGCAATGGGCTCGAGGCGTCGATATATTCGATGATAATGCAGATACTGTCACAACCGACATACGACGCCAGATGGGCGACCCTCTGCACGCCGAACCGGTGCTCATTACCTATGGTGGTACCGATCAAAATCCGGACATCACTCTCTTCGTCGGTACCAATGATGGTCAGCTTAATGCCATTAATACTACCAACGGTACAGAAGTATTTACTTTTATTCCTCAGGAACTACTTGGCAACCTGCCCATCCTGTATGAAAACAATGGCGGGGTAGATCATCCCTATGGCCTGGACGGCCCATTGACCACTTGGGTCAATGATGTCAACGGTAACGGTGTTATTTATAACACAGCTGATATTCTTGATAGTGGAGAGCATGCTTATCTCTATCAGGGGATGCGCCGCGGTGGAAAAAATTACTATGCACTTGATGTCACTAGTCGGACCAGTCCGACACTTAAATGGGTAATCACAGGTGGTAGCGGTGATTTTAGTGAACTGGGGCAAACCTGGTCTGCAGCAACCCACGGTAAGATCAAAATCGACGGCGTAGACCAAAACGTACTATTCTTTGGTGGTGGCTATGATCCAGACCAAGATGATCATACTACTGCTACAGATGATGATGAAGGACGTGCAATATACATCGTCAATGCAGAAACCGGTGCCAAACTTTGGCAGGCAGGCCCAGCCGAAACGGGCAACGACAGCGCAGCCAACCCTACACTGGTGATGAATGGCATGACCAATAGCATCCCCGCAAGCCTGGCAGTACTGGATATGAATGGAGATGGCTATAAAGACCGCATCTATGCAGCTGACACGCGTGGCCAAATTTGGCGTTTCGATCTAGACATTGAATACAATACTAGCGTCAATAATCTCGCAACTGGTGGCCTAATTGCCCAACTGGGGCAAACCGCCACCAATGGCAACACGGCAGCTCATAACAGGCGCTTTTACTACGAACCTGATCTATCGCTCTCAAAGGATAGAAAGCACCTCAATATCGCCATTGGTTCAGGTTTTAGAGCTCATCCACTCAATACCACCGTCCAAGATGCCTTCTATGTCATCCGTGACACCAATGTTTTTGCACCAGCGCTGGATAGCGATGGCATTCCTGTTTACACCAGCATCAGCATGATAAATGACCTATATGATGCAACTGCAAATATGATTCAAGAAGGAACAGCAGCGGAACAAAGTTATGCGTCTACTTCACTTGCCAGTAGTAGTGGGTATTACATCTGGATGAATGATGAAACGGATAATAGCTTCAAAGGTGAAAAGGTGCTGGCAAAATCGCTGACCTTCTCAAACACCATCGTTTTTACCACTTACATCCCGCCGGTTGACGATCCTAACTCAAGCCTCTGCTCAACCAGTGCGGGTAGTGGTAGCACGTTCGTCATTAATCTTGCTGATGGCTCTCCAGTGAAGGACAACGACCTGTCAGGCGGTAGTCTCACCCGTTCAGATCGCCGAGTTAACCTCGTAAAAAGCGGCATACCACCGGGCGCAAGCATCATCTTTCACAAAAATGGGCCCGTTGTGCTAATCGGTACCGAAAAAGGCCCTGATGCTGCTTTACTGCTTGAGCCACAAAAAACCTACTGGCGTGAAGAATAATTCAATCAAACAAGATGGAGGAAGATTCAATGGCACAACGGGAAAAAGGGTTTACGCTGATGGAATTAATGATTACGGTGCTCATTATTG
Source organism: Gammaproteobacteria bacterium (assembly GCA_003230195.1). GTDB lineage: Bacteria > Pseudomonadota > Gammaproteobacteria > SZUA-140 > SZUA-140 > SZUA-76. The sequence continues at coordinate 2,354 of QIHH01000073.1, read as the reverse complement.
GAATCATTTCCGCTATCGCGTACCCCGCATACACGACACAAGTCAGCAAAGCTCGCCAAGCAGACGCACAGGGTTCGTTAGTCTCCCTAGCAAACGCCATGGAACGGTTCTTCACTCAGAATAGTACCTTTATTGACGCGGCAGTGGGTGTCGGCGGCATCTTTCCAAACGAAGCACCACTAGACGGTACGGTCAAATACTACGATCTAAGTATTAGATCTCAAACCGCAACCACATACACAGTACGCGCAACCCCTAAAGGAGCCCAAACAGACACAGGGTGTATAGAGCTGCTCTCTATCGGCACAAAAAACCACTACGCAGAAGATGACTGTAGTGGCGCTATAGACACCTGGTAAACAACATCAAAACAAGCATAAAAGCCCGCGCAATAACTTGCGCGGGCTTTTAAACTCATCAAAAAACCTGCCCAAGACAATTACCGCTTCACCAAGTCGCGAGGCAGAGAAAATACAATATTCTCCTCCCGGCCTTTAATATTTTTAACACGCTCAACACCGGATGCTTTTAAATAAGCAATCACCTCTTCAACCAGAACCTCAGGCACAGAGGCACCCGCAGTAACACCAACAGTGCTAGCATTCACCAACCATGCCGCATCAACTTCACCCGCATTATCAATTAAGTAGGCATTAGCCCCTTGCCGTTCAGCCATCTCTCGCAAACGATTGGAATTAGAACTGTTACATGACCCCACAACCAAAATCAGATCACACTGTTCAGCTAATGCTTTCACAGCATCCTGTCTATTTTGCGTGGCATAACAAATATCATCTCGCTTTGGCCCTTTGATGTTGGGAAAACGTTTTTGCAATGCCTCAATCACCACCGCAGTATCATCCATTGATAAAGTCGTCTGCGTTACAAAGGACAATTTGTCTGGATTCTTTACCGCCAGTTTTTCAACATCATCGACTGATTCAACCAGATACATACCGCCCGCTGGGTTTTTATACTGCCCCAGCGTCCCTTCTACTTCAGGATGCCCCGCATGGCCAATCAAAATACACTCCTGACCATCTCGTTCATACCGAGCGACTTCAAGGTGCACCTTGGTTACCAATGGACAGGTCGCATCAAAAACACGCAAGCCACGCACATCAGCCTCGGCACGTACCGCTTTTGACACACCGTGGGCACTGAAGATCAACGTTGCATTATCCGGTACCTCTGAAATTTCTTCGATAAAAACCGCCCCTTTATCTCGCAATCCTTCGACCACAAATTTATTGTGCACAACCTCATGCCGCACATAGATAGGGCGTCCAAACTGCTCAAGTACTCGCTCGACGATTTCAATCGCACGCTCCACTCCCGCGCAAAAACCACGTGGATTAGCCAGTAAAACCTGACCTGTTTTAATTTTGTTCATATCTATTTCTTTTCGACCTGCTGCTCTTCTTTATTAAACAGTGCATCAATAATCAGCAATACTGCACCAATACAGATCGCCGAATCTGCCACATTAAAAGCGGGCCAGTGCCACTCACCATAATAGACATCGATAAAGTCAACGACGTAACCATGCGCAATACGATCCCACACATTACCAATGGCACCACCCAGCACCAGAGACAACGCCACAGCAAGCCGCAATTCATTTTGTTTAAGGCGAGTTATCCATACCACAATGACGATACTAACGACAATCGCTATCACTGTGAAAAACCAGCGCTGCCAACCGCCCGCATCACTCAGAAAACTAAATGCCGCGCCCGAATTATGGGCCAGCACCAGATTTAATGAAGGAAAAATCGGGATCGATTGATACAGGTGTAACGAATCCGTCACCATATACTTAGTCACTTGATCAAACACGATCACCACCACAGAAAGCCATAACCACTTCAACATAATCTCACCCAACCCTTAAGCAAACCGACGTGATTCACCATCACCATCGACATTATCAACACAGCGCCCACACAATTCAGGATATTCACTATTCACACCAACATCTTCACGGTGATGCCAACAACGATCGCACTTAGCATGTTCACACGCCTTAACCACCACCCATAACGCAGGCTGCTCTTTTTGTGTTGCCTCTACTGCTTCCACTGGTTTCTCACGAATGCTATATACTCGGGCATAAGAGGTGATTAACACAAAGCGAAGCTCATCATCGAATTTCAACAACAGTGCTAACAACGCATCATCACAGTAGAGATCGACCTCTGCATCGAGTGCCGAGCCGATACCACCACTTGAACGCAGCCCCTCTAACGCTTTAGAAACAGATTCGCGTACCGTGATGATCGTCGCCCACTCATCCTGGCTAAATTGCTGACCGCTTGTTTCCGGAAATTCATACAGGGTTTCAAGGAAGACCG